>JAFVBL010000031.1 GCA_017479985.1 Alphaproteobacteria bacterium
AAGCTTTAACTCCAGTATGCGAGATAATTTAGCTCGTTTTAATCGCAAGAGCAAACGCTATTCAAAAACCTTAGAAATGCTTGATAACACCTTGCTCCTCTTCTTTAATAAACACATCATCAGTATTAAGTGAATAATCTGCATTAAAATGGGGGTTTTCAGCAAAGCTTTTAATAAAACGATTCGTTTAAATAAAGGAGGATATGAAATGAGTGATGAGCAATTAAATCAAGCATTCAGCAAGGAAGAATTGGGTTTTCTTGAAAATGTGGCAAAGCCTGAAATTCAACCAACAGAAGAAGAAAAGAAATTGTTGGTCGATAAAGATTTAGTGCTTATTGAAGATAAGGCAGATGTATTTGGTTATCAGCATAAAGACGGAACAAGAGTTTTAACTCGTTGTGTCAATGTCTATGAAGACCCTGTGACAGGAGGGTATGAAGATGGTGAGGAGATACTTGAGAGCAGTGGAATTGTATTATATGGTGACAAAATAAGAGCGGTTGCACTTATTAAAGGTGAAAATTATGTGCGTCTTGCTTTTAAGCATACTTTCAAGATAGATGATTTCGAAAGCGTAAATTTGAACATTAGCATAGGTAAATTAGGAGAGGATAATAGCCGTGCATCGTTGGATTTCATAGATGAGTATTTTCATAGATATGAAGAAGACGTAGATTATTGGGAATACGATAATGGTTCGATGATAGATGCGGAGATACATAATATTTTAGGCAAAGAAAATCCGGCTCTGCGTGATGTATTCCGACAATATATACCTGAGGGAGTTGATATTGCCAATACATTGACCAGGCATAGAGAAAATTTAAACACAATGAAAGATGCAACACAAGAGCAAATCAATCAGGCCGTGTTTATGAAAGCATTGGATAAGTGGAAAAATACGAAATAAAATTCACGGTAATTTACTTTGAATGTAGAAAGCGGCGGATTTTATATCTGTCGCTTCCGATTTTTTGCCGATTCTGTATTTTTTGCTTGAAAATTGTGTAAAAATGGTGTAGGTTGCTCTCACTTCTGAGAAGGCAGATTGCGGAGGAGTAGGGTGAGTGAAGGCTTGCCGCTTGTTTTGCAATCTCGTCGCAAATTGAGGTTTGTGACTATCGGGACAATAATATTAACAACAAAATATAAGGATAAATTTAATGAAAAGTATCGTTTCTGCAAAGAAAAAACTCAGCCGTAGCTACGGCGACAACCTTTGGGGTGACGGCAACAGTCCGTTTAATAAAAGAAGCTATCGCCCGGGACAACACGGTCAAAGAAGAGCAAAAGTTACCGACTACGGTCAACAATTGATTGCCAAACAAAAACTGAAAGTTTATTACGGTAATATTTCCGAAAAACAGTTCGGTAAATATTATGCCGAAGCTATTCGTCGTTCGGGCGATGCCGCCGAAAACTTAATCGGTTTGCTCGAGTCACGTCTGGATAACTTGGTTTATAAGGCTAAGTTTGTTCCGACCGTTTTTGCGGCACGTCAGTTTGTAAACCACGGTCACGTTACCGTTAACGGTAAAAAAGTAAACATTCCGTCCTATATGGTCAAGGCCGGCGATGTGATTGAAGTTCGAGAAAAATCCAAGAGTATGGCTATTGTTTCTGCCGCTCTCGAATCGCAAACGCGCGAATGGCCTACATATTTGGAAGTTGATGCCAAAAAAATGAAGGCAACTTATACATTTGTGCCGAAGTTTGAAGATGTTCCGTACGCAGCCGTGATGGAACCGAATTTGGTAATCGAATATTACTCCAGATAGTAAAAACTTATATAATTGGCTACTATCAAAGGTTTTTTCCCTTATGTACTACTTTGTACACTGCGGGAGAAAACCTTTTTCTATTAGCCTAATTCTATGAGTTTTTTAAGGTTGATGTACCTTTTTGTACACCGCGTCAGCACGCTAACTTCGTATTAACCGCACTAAAAGAGTTTTTAAGGAGTATGGTTCTGACCGCAGGAAATTAACCAAATTCTTCGAATTTTTTTCGGTGCGGCAGCCGAGCTCTTGAAATAAACGGGAGATGCAATCTTAATCAAATCCTGCCCTGTTTGCTATAAATACGGTTTTGGCGAAGGCAGCGGTTACAATCGTATCGGTAAAGTTTTAATGAAAATCAGATGAATTGCAAAAATAATGTCTATCAATTTTGCTTGCAATAATATGGCAAGTATTGTATAAATTGTGCAAAAATAATATAGCAACGGAGAAAAAAATGAGTACGGATAATTTAGAAAATCAGGCAAGCAATAATATTTTTGAGGCGTATGTGAAGGCTCTTCGAAATTACTTTAATTTCAAGGGGCGGACTTCCCGATATGATTATTGGGGATTTTGGTTGACCGATATGTTGGTCATTATAATTTTTTCCGTTTTAAGCGTGTTTTTGAAAGAAACGCCGGCTTTTTCGTCATTGTCGGATAATTTGAAACAAGCATACGGTTTGTTGCTGATTATCCCGAGAATTGCCGCCATTGTTCGGCGTTTTCACGATACAAACAAAAGTGCCGTCAAATGGATTTTATTGCCGGTTGTGGTATCTTTTCTGTTTTTGTCTGGTATCGTTGCCGTTATAACAGATAAAAGTACAGTTTCGATTTGGGCTTCGATGTTGGTTTTGGTATTGATTGTCGGTCTTTGGGTTTGCTTGTTTCGGCGCGGTTTGCCGGAAGATAATAAATACGGACCGGCGATTGCGGAAAATAAGGGACAGCATAACAAAGGTATTATTATACCGATTGTTGCGTGGATTATTCCGATTATCGCAGTGCTCTTGGTCGGTGCAATCGGCGGCTACTCAAAAGCGATGACAGTACATAAGGCCGACCGGACGGCAACATCGGTTTATCGCTTGTTGGGCAGTGCCAAAGGGTTGAACGGAGAAACTCCGATTGTTGAAGAAAATCAGGAAGGACGTACGGGAGAGGTTCTGCTGAAAGGTATGATACCTCTGGGCGGTGAAATGAATATCCGACGTGTGAACGGTTTGTATACGGTAACGCTTGATGAGGTATCGCAGGCAGGCTGTGAGGCTTTGTTTAAGCATAACTGGAGTGAATTGCCGGAATTTATCGGATTGCAAATACAAGGTAAGACCGACTGCACAAGTTGTACGGAACAGAATCCTTGCACGCTTGAGTGGATATATAAATAATGGTTAAAGTAATCGGAATTATCGGTGACAGTATTGCGCACGGCTTTTATGATGCCGAGGATTTGGGCTGGGTAGCGCGTTTGGGGCGTCTTATTTTGCAAACGCGCACAGGTGAATATGTGTTTAATAATATGGCGCAATCAGGAGATAATATTGCCGATGCATATCATCGCGCGGTTACGGAAGTCGGCTCGCGGCATTTTGATTTAATTATGGTCAATGTTGGAATTAACGATTTGCGTCGCCGCATAAACAGCGATATGCAACTTGATTTCTCGGAAGGTGCGCGCATAATGTATTGGCAAAAACTTTTGGCTTTTTTGCTTACGACTGATGCCAAAATCGTGGTGACTGATCTGTTGCCTGTGGTGGAAGAAAAATATACCGAAGATGCGTCGCTTGTGCGCTATAACAGCGATGTCGAGCGTTATAATGAAATAATTCGCGATATCTGTGCCGACTTTGGAGTGCCGTTTTTGGCGCGCTATGCGGTATGGAAAAATCGTAATTTGCCGGAATTGTATCAAGATGCAACGCACCCGAATGCGCAAGGTCATCAGATTTTGGCGGAAGAAATATATGCCTTTTTGCAAGAACAAAGATTGATTTAGTGGGTTATCGTATATTGACTCTCGACTGATATTGTCTATAATATCGAAGATTATCAATTTTTGTTATATCTTATATGTTTCACTAAATTATTTAACGTATATGCGGAAAAAAATTTTTAAAGTTTCTGATTTTCGTAAAGTTTGGGGCAAATTAGTCGAACTGAGAGCGAGAGATTCGATGGACAAATCGGATACGAGTTTTCTGGAGATTCTGAACACTATGGAACAAATGTCCGACGAACAACTGCTGCAGGCCAAGCTTTATGCCGATTTGGGTATGGATTCTATGAGTTTGGCAGAGATGCTGACCTATATGGAATTTACCTGTAAGTTTCATATTTCAGATGAAATCTATACAACTCTCGGGACCGGTGTCACGGTAACGGTACAAAAGTTCATTGATGCCGTGAACGCAAAGTAAGCGCGGTAAGCAAGAGCTAGAAAATAAAAACGGACATTTATCTTGTTTCAGATAAGTGTCCGTTTTTATTATAGAGCGTGACATCTTCTGCCGCTTAATCCAATAAACCGCAATATCGGATATTTGCCGGCGTTTCCGGAGAATAATAGTTCTCTGGCATAGCTTCTTTGCCGCCGTCAAATTTGACAATCCAATTCAGATTGCCGCCGCGGGCAAAATACGAGCCTTTCAAAAGCGGTTTATCCATAACACGCAGCTGAGCATTGAGGTCATCTTGAAGTTTGTAAACTTCGAGCCAGATATTCCGATCGGGCAGACGGTTCTGATTGGCTTGATGACGGAGTAAATCCTCATCTTGATTCAGTTCAAGATACCAGTTGCCGGCAAACGGGAAAATACCAATCGGATTCATTTCTCGGCCTTTGTCAAAGGGCAGACGATACGGCACACCGTGAACGAGACACAGAAGGTCGAACTTTTTCGGCAGAAAATCAGGATTTTCCCGTTGTTCGAGTTGTAAATCGCTGACGGTAATCCCGTTCAAATACATTTCGCGCAGAATTTGCACAATTTTTTCTTTTTTGTTCATAAGCTAGAATAATTGGTGAAACCATAATTGTAAATGTTTGTTTCAGAATAGCATAAATTTGCCAAAAGTCAAGTTTTGCTGTTCTTTCAGGTATCTGGAAATTTTTGTATTTGCATATATTTAAATGCACACGGGAGGAAAGATGTTCAGATTGTTTAAATTGATTTTTTTTGCAGTGTTACTGTTTTTGTTTGCCGAAGGAGCACATAGCTTCAGCCGTATGCACGGCGGTTTCGGGAATATGCTGCATCAATTTGAGAGCGAGCTTTTGCATACAGCGCAGTTGATGTTGCGTCAGGGAACGACAGAAATGCAAAAAAAGGCAGAGGATTATATGGATAAGCTGGAATAACGCTGCGGTTACTTTCCTTCCAAAATTGCCTTAAACAATTCGTGTACACTCGGAATATGGTTGTGTGCATACATCGGGTCGGTCGCAAAGCGATAGACATTGTGACCGGCAAACGCCAGATTGTTCTGAATATCTCCGCCGTGTCCGATATTCATCAGGGTGTTGTGTATGCAATATGTGCGCGGGTCAGGTATTTTACCGGTGGTGCCGTTTTCACGTGACCAGCTTGAAAATTGACATTGCGAGAGGCAACCGACACATTCCGAACGTTGTTTTTGCATTTCAATCCATTCGTCCGGTGTCAAAAAGACCAATGTTGAATCCGGCGTTTCTTTAATCATTGAGTAGCCGAGCGTGCGCTGTTCTTCAACCTTTTTCTTGTCGTCAGGACGGATATAAACCGCTTTATGCGGGGCAATCGGCAATAAGAACGTCAGCTCATTCGTTGCCGTGCCGCTATACGGAATTTCGGCCTTTTTGCGGCGCATCAGATTGCTGAGGAATTTGTTTTTAATCGCCGAAGAAAAGAAACCGGTCGGGCTGAATTTTTGTAAAATCACATCACCTTTTTGGGCGTGCATCATTAGGATTTTCCAAGCATCGCTTATCGGGCTTTCCTTGGTAATCATCGGGCGTGTGCCGAATTGAAATGCAACATTGCCGAGTTCCGGATTATCGATATAATCCTGCCAATCGCTGAGGCTCCAAACACCGCCGGCAATAATAATCGGCAGATTTTTTAAACCGAGTTCATTTAAAACGTTGCGTAACGCTACCAATCGTTCATACGGGCGTTCCGGTGCAAGCGGATTTTCGGCGTTGGATAGGCCGTTATGACCGCCGGCGAGCCACGGGTCTTCATAAACAACACCACCCAAATATTCGGCATAGTTTTTGAAGGCGCGTTTCCATAAGACGGACATTGCGCGTGCTGAAGATATAATCGGATAATAATAAACATTGTGTTCTGAGGCGATTTTGCCTAAGTTATACGGTAAGCCGGCACCGCAAGTCACACCGTGAATCAATCCCTTTGCGCCGTCCAAAACGCGGGTGATTACCTCTTGCGAATCGGCCATTTCCCACAGCATATTGATATGTATACGACCGTTGCCCGCGGCAATATCGTGTGCAATTTGCGCTTGAGCAATACCGCCTCTGATGGCATATTCCACCATTTCGCGATGGCGTTTGGCGCGGATTTTTTCGTGAAAAACTTCCGGAATAATTGTTCCTTCCAAAGAAATGTCGGTCGGACTGACCATAGAGATAGTGCCGACACCGCCTTCTTTTGCCCACGAACCGGAACTTTTGCCGTCCGTACCGTTTATGCCTTTTCCACCCTCAATCAACGGATAGACCATTGCTCCCGATATATTGATTTTTCTCAATGCCTTCATTTTTTGCCTCTCTTGTTTTGTTCACATTCTGTTATTTTCCGAATCGTGTCGGAATCATATACAGACAATATAATCATTTTTACACGTTTGAAAAGTAGGCACTTTTTCGGGGCTTAGTTTCCTTTAAGGAACTGTTGGGGCAGGTTTTGCTTTTTTGCTTGCAATTTATAAGGTTTGTTTTAATATAACATTTGCCGGCGAGAGGTCGTCGGCGGAGTGTCACAACTCCACGAATAAAAAAATACTCCTCTGTTGGTGGGGAGCCGGCGGAATATATTGAATACGCCGGACTGATTATTCGCAGTTGTGAACTCCCGACCACTTTTTCGAGTGGTCGCTTTTGTTTTAATTTAACAAATTAAGGAGTTCTGAACGATGATAAACAACACAATAACCTTCAAACAACAAAATCTGAAAGAAATCGGACACGCATTATGGTTGGCACGACAGGAAAAACCTCTGTTTATCTATCAGGTTGCCAAACGCGCAAGAGTACCGATTGATATGATTGACGTAATGGAATTGGGGAAAGCCGTTGATGAATATAATCTGCGGAAATTACTCAAATTTTATGGTAAAAAAATGCGCATCGTGTTTGAAGAAAAGTGACTTAGATGCAATATTTATTCGCTCAGTTTAAACCAATCCGACGGAATGCCGTTGACAATCAGAAAGGCGATTAAAAGACAGATATAAGCATAAATTTGCAGCATACTTAAAATATTTTCATACTTTTTGTTCGGTAAATGCGGCGCTAAGATATGCAGGAGTTTATTGACGCCGCTGATGCCGAGTATTATCAGTATGAATTGTATGAAAACGCCGCTGTTTTGCAGTTGTTCTTTAAATGCAGCGGCTATTTTATGCAAAAACGTGAAAAACACCAACAAAAAAGCCAGAAAACCGTTGAGCGCATAATATTTGATTTTATCAAATTGCTCTTTTTCAATTTTTTTGCGGCGCAAGTTTTCCGTAACAAGTTTTTTAACTTCAAGACCGCGGACGGTTTGCGGTTCTTCCTGTTGTTTTTTATAATTATCAACTTGGATTTTGAACTTTTCCGCCGCAATGCACAGACCGCAGCCCTTCGGCGTGAAATAGACGTGATTCTTATCTTTTTTACAACGTTTGTAATGGTTGAGCAAATAATCAAGATGAGCTTGCCATTCAAGCGCAGTCGGTCGTTCTTTGTCTTTGGCGAACGCACGTTCAAACAGGTTCATCGTTTCTTTGTCAAGATAGTCGTGAATGCTGTACGGGTGCGGACGCTGATACGAATCCGGCCAAAAACCGTAGGCGTAATGATAGCCGGCAATGCGCTCTTGTATGGAAAGCATATCTTCTTTTTTGACCGGCGTGCCCGAAAACGGATGTATGCCGTCATTCAACAGTTTGAAAATAATCACCGCCAACGCAAATTTATCTTGTTCTTCGCCCATTTCTTCGCAGGTCTGATTCATTCCTTCCGGATAAATATATTCTTCGCTGACAAACTCTGCGGGATAACGTGCGCCGTTTTCACCTTTAATCGAAAAGCCGTCACAGTCAAATGCCACCACCAACTGATTTTGTTTGTATATCGAAACGTTGGAAGGTTTCAAATCCACAATGTAGTGTCCGCAAGCGTGCAAGGCCGCAACAACGGATGTAATATTATAGGCGGCAAAAACACGGTCGAGATAGCGTTCGCTCAGACCGAGTTTGCGTCGTACGGCTTTTTGAATCAGATAATCAAGCGAAATGGCTTCAGTTGTATCAATTAGCGGCATAAGATAACCGACACAAAAGCCTTGGGTATCTTCCAAAAGAGCCGTCGGCCAAGCAATTTGGTGATATTCTTTTTCCTTGTAGGTAATGGTCGGAATATTCGGACGATTGTGAAGCATTGCCTCCAATTTTTGCCGGTTTGTGCCGCTGCGTTCTTTGGTATGAAAGATTTTTGCCACACTGTTCGGGTGGGTTAAATCACGATAGATTTTACCTGCAGCGCCGCCTTTGTTGAGCAATTCGCCCAAAAGAACGCGTTCGTTATGACCGTCGGGATAAAGCGCCAAACATAACATACGTGCTTCTGCCATTATACCTCCGCCCATAAAATAGTTTTATCATCTGCATTGAGCCGTTGCGCGCGTGCGTCGTTCAATGTATTGTTTAAGGCGCGCAGGGCATATGTTTTGTATTTTTCGCGTTCCAGATATTCTACAACCGGAATAAAAAATTTGCGCTGGATTTTGAAAAAGTCGTCCGAAAAGACAAAGCCGGTTACACCGTCGCTCATCAACATAATGCGATTGATATTTTCAAACGGTTTAAAACGCAGACATTCTTTCCATTCGGGCATTGTGTAAAAATAGGTCTCGCACGAAAATGTGCCGTTTTCCGGTTCCGAAATTAAAATATTATCGTAATCACCGGAATTAAATGCAATGCCGGCGCCGTCACCGATGTGGAAAAAAATGCCTCTGCCGTTGCAATAAAAAAAGCCGACGACGGTTGCCGAAAAATGGCATAAATCCGCCTCTGATTTGCTTTTGTTGTAACGGTGAAAGAGCAATTTTTGCCGTGCTGTTTCAATGGCGTTTTTGATATCGCGGCGAATGGTTTTATGGTTGGAACGTATGAGTAAATCACATAAGGTTCGGCATATTGTTTTTGCGCCGATTTGGCCGTAACACGCCGAGCCGGCGCCGTCCGAAACAATGCCCACAAGTTTATTTTTATACCGCTTGCTGCAACAATAATCCTGACACGGCATATTGTTTGCCTTATGTAAGGCACCGCGTTGCGAAGTGGCTAAAACCCGTATATGTTCGGATGTTTTCGGCATAGACTTATTTCTCGTTCCATTCGGTTATGTCGTCAAGATATTTGTTGGCGTTCGGGGCGGCTTTGGAAATACACGAAACACTGCGGCTGAGCCAGAGGAAAAATTCGGTGAATTTTAAGCCGGTCAAACGTTTTGGCGGCAAAACGGAAAACTTTGCGAGTTTTTCCAAGTTTGCACCCTGTGTACCGATGGCGTGAATGACGACTTTTTTGTTTTTTTGCGCATAACGGCAGAGTTCTGCCGAATCTTCCCAGCCGTAATCGGTCGGTTCGCCGTCGCTGATGAGGAAAATCCACGGACGTTTTGAGGTTACGCCGCAACTGTCATACAAGCATTTTTGTTCGTCAATTTTTTGCAAAGCCGTTTCCATTGCTTTGCCGAGCGGTGTTAAACCGCCTGCTTCCATAACGGGAGCCTCAAAGTTCATCGCGTCTATCCAATCAGATTCGATTTTTACCTCGTCTTTGCCGAAGGCTTTGATAATCAGCAGCTGTACACGTGAGCTGGCGTCAATGTCATCTTTGAGTTCTTTTTCGAGTGCGGCCAATCCGGCATTCAACTGTTTAATCGGTTCACCGCGCATCGAGCCGGAGCAATCCAACACCAACACGCACGGTGTACGTTCGTTTGCATTATCGGCAAATTCAACGTAAGGAATCCGTTCTATTGTATTTTGTTCAGTCATTTGCACTCTCCTGAGGGTGCGGATATTGATGCGGAAATCCGCTGCCCTCTACCGGATACGGTGCCGAATAGCGTCCGCAGGCACAAAGTGATGCAAAAACAACAAAGCAAATGCAACACAATAAAATTATTTTAAGAAAATGTTTCATTTATTAACCTTTTTTTGGAATCTTGATATTATATCTAATCTAACGGATAAAAGTTAAAGATAGTTTATTTTTTTGCAGAAAGTTGTAAACGAATGAATAAAATTTTGCAAATTAGTGTTGTTTTGTTATTATTTGTCTTTGGGGCAGTGTCCGCCGAGGCAAAAATCAATTTGTTTCCGAAACCGCGATACATTCCGGCACTGAATATTTACGGTGACAGCGGAAAAGCTTTTCGTATGTCTGATTTTAAATCCGATTTGTTGGTTGCCGTTGTGTGGTCGCGTACTTGCGGACCGTGCTTGCAAGACTTGCGCCCGCTCGGTAATTTTACAAATGCGGTAAGAGATGACGGCATAGAGGTTATTTTGATTTCACCCGAAAAAGAATGGCGTACCGTTGATGAAAAACGCAATTTCTTGCGGCGTTTGGGGGCGAGCAATATAGTAAGTTTTAATGACCGGAATTCGCGGTTTAAAGACGGTATGGGATTATCCGTCACGCCGACAACCGTGCTTGTGAATAAAAACGGCGAAGAAGTCGGGCAGATTACCGGCTCGGTTAAGTGGGACAGCGCCGAGGTGATTGACTATATGCGCAAACTTAAAACAAAAGTCTCAGAACAGCTTAATGAGAGCGAATCCGCCGATAAGCAGGATTAAAAACAGCACGGAAAGCCAACCGAGATTTTTTTCTATAAACATCCGCATTCTTTCGCCGTAGGTTTTTAAAAGCCACGCAATCACAAAAAAGCGCAACCCGCGAGCCAGAATCGATGCAATCGTAAAGACAATAAGATTCAGATGCACCACGCCGCTGGCAATGGTGATGATTTTGTACGGAAACGGCGTGATACCGGCGCCGAACACAATCCAAGCACCGTATTCGGTGTATAGGTTTTTAAACTCGTTGAATTTATCCGTAAAGTGATAAAAGTTCAAAATAGGTTCGGCGATGAGTTGGAAAAAATACAAGCCGATGACATATCCCAAATATGCTCCGACAACACTTGAAACGGTACACACACCGGCAATTTTCCACGCCTGTTTCGGTGCGGCGAGAATCATCGGAATCAACATAATATCCGGCGGAATCGGAAAAAACGAACTTTCAATAAATGAAAATGCCGCCAACCACCAAATTGCATATTTTGAGCCGGAAAGATGAATGACTGCATCATAAATCCGGCGTATCCATTTTGTAAAAAACATCGAAGTCCTTATATTTTTTAACTTAATTTTGAGGTGATATTAGTGTAAAAATTTTTCGATTTCAGCATTGAGTTGATGTCTATCCACATAAAAAATGCGCTGATGCGGCAAGGTATGGCGCGCCGATATAAATTGCGGCGTGTATTCAATTAAAACATTTTGCGGATTGTTTTTTCGTAAATAACGTGCGGCAGCGTCAATATTATGCACTTCAAAGTATGTGTAATTGCCGTGATTCAGCATATCGTGCAGCGCATCGCTGTTTTCGGAATACGAATCGAGCAGCATAAACTGCGGCGTTTTCTGTCCGACACCGTAACTTTCGACAATGTCGGCAAGTTTGGCAAAATCTTGCGGCAGGTGTAAATAATGCGCAATGCGCGGATGCGGCGTAAAAGATTCATTGCCGGATTTCAATACGATAATCGGAAATTGTCGGGTGTCGGTTTTGTTTTCAAAACTTTCAAAGGTTTCTTTAGCCGGAGTTTCTCTGTTTTGCAAATTGAAAATCATCACATCGGGCGGGATAATTCGGGCATAACGCAACAGCTGGTATATGTTATCCGTGCCGAAAGTTTTGTATGACTGATGGTCATACATATCGGCAAATGCCGAAAGCAACCCTTGATGATTATCATAATAAAAGATGTTTCCGAGCCCTGATGTTTGCATTATATTCCCTTTCTGTTGATTACAGAAAATATAATCGCAAATTGTGTGACTTAAAGGGGTTGATGTTGAATTATAAAGGCATCGTAAGTGTTTTGCAGAAGCATCGCGATTGTCATCGGTCCGACACCGCCCGGTACCGGCGTAACGGCTGCTGCTTTGCCAAGAACATCATCGTAATCAATATCACCGCAGATTTTACCGTCAGCGCGATTGATACCGACATCAATCAATATCGAATCGGGTTTTATCCAATCTGCTTTAACAAGTTTTGCCACACCGCACGCCGCAATCAAAATATCCGCCTTGCGCGTCAGGTCTTGTATGTTTTGTGTGTGAATATGCGTAATACTGACCGTACATTCCTGATTAAGCATCAGGGTGGCAAGCGGACGCCCGACAATCAATGATGCGCCGATGAGTACAACATTTTTGCCGCATAAGTCAGGACATACTTCTTTAATCAAAGTCATTATGCCGAGCGGGGTGGCGGCAATAAAATACGGCTTTTCGTTGTTTTGCAGCATTCCGGTATTATAAGGATGAAAGCCGTCAACATCTTTGAGCGGAGATATGCGGTCAATAATGCGATGCGTGTTTATGTGTGCCGGCAACGGCAACTGCACAATAATGCCGTTGATGGCGGAATCGTTGTTGCAACGGTCAATCAGTGACAGCAATTCTTCTTCGGCGGTTGTTTCGCTTAAATGAAACAATGTTGTTTTCAGACCGATTTCGGCAGCGGCTTTTTGCTTATTGCGCACATAAATCAGGCTCGAATCGTCATTACCTACCAATACGATTGCCAAATGCGGTGTTTGCGGCAGCAGTGAAATTTTTTGTTGGAGCTCACAGCGAATCCGCATTGCAATTTGTTTCCCGTCAATAATACGTGCCGTCATTTATTCTTCCTTTATTAAACTGTTGAGTTTTTCCGTCAGTTGCGGTGTCAGCGGGGTTTGTATGTAAAGTTTTTTGAAATGTATGGTCGCGCCGCTGATTAACTCAATATTTTGTTTTGGTATTTTAAGCTCTTTGGCAAGCATTTTAATCAGCTCTTTGTTGGCCTTTCCTTTTTCGGGCGCCGTTGTCAGATACACTTTAAGATACGTCTGTTCATCGGCGTTTACAAACAAACTGCCGAATCCGCAAAAGGCGGCATTCGGGGTCAGTTTGATGCGTACGGCGCAACCGGTTTTATGCGGCTCAAAAAAACTCATCTTACATATAACTGTCTATCCATTTTGTAAGGCGCGTCACAAACGAGCCGACCAAAATCAGACCGAACAGTAAGACATACGGTGAAATATCGTGACCGGAAAGCGGTTTTACTTTTTTGCGAATCTGTTTATATACAGGTTCGGTCAGCATCTTCAAAATTTCCATAAACTTTTCGGCGTACGGGTTGTGTACGCTCATCAGTTTATAATGCAACATCCAATACAATATAACATCAACCGCCACAACTTTGAAATAGAGGTCGATGATAATGCTTAACATATCTAACATCGGTAAAATAAATATTCCGAGAATTCCCATTTGCTTTTCTCCTTAATTAACATCTTCGCCGTTTCCATTAAGCGGCGCTTTAGAATTTTCTAACACAAGAAATCTGTTTTTGTCAAACCCTCTTTTATTATATGTTCCACGTAAACGTGCAATTTGTTCACTGACTTCTTCCGGTGACCGACGGGAAGGTTCATATTCTGCCGGTGCTGAAGTTTCTGTATTTTCAGACGTTTCGGCGGTTTCCTGACGCAAGCGCAGCAACATAATGCGCTTGAGCCAATTTTCGTGATTAAAATGATCGGATAAATCTTCATCGTCTTCGTGGTCTATGCCCAGACTTGCGCGTTCTTTCGGGCTGAAGTGATAGTCATAGCCGAGATTTTGCAAAGATTTGAGCATTTTATACAGCGGCTTGGCGCGTTCAAATTCATCACGGTCGGTGGTTACACCTTGCTCATCACGCGTGTATGTGACTATCAGGTCGTGAATCTCACGAAGCCGGACAATGTTCAGCGTCATTTCATTGAGACGCGTCTGATTATCAAAGTTCACGGACTTAAGCAAACAATAGGCGGTAAAAAGTGCAAATTCGTATCGTTCGGTTGTTTTAAGGAAGTCCTGCCGTTCGGCGTAGTCTTCGTCTGTGATATAACCGTCATTCATATGTTTGATGATTTCTGCCGCCTGCTCGACAATTTCGCGGTGCGTTTGCTGCGGTGATTCTTCGACACAGCTGCGTGTCAACTGTGTGGCAAGCATCTCCATAATTTGCGCTTTATTGTAACTTTCGGTATTAAATTCGACCATATAATCGTCGGGAGCCAAAATCACTTCTCGAAAAATAGTGCGCGCATTTTGTTCGCTGACATACGGAAAACATTTTTCCGTTGCCTCGTATAAAACGTCAAAATATGTGCATTTTTCGTATCGTCCCATAAATCAGCTTTCCTCAAAGATAATTCTTGCTTGCTCGAGCCATATAATCCGGTCGATAATCCAATTGCTGATTTGTTCGATTTTTTCCATCTCAATACCGAGAGTAATACCGACCTTTCCGATGAACAACGTTTCTTCATCGGAAAGCACATTATCTACGTGAGAAAGTGTGCACATTTCGCGGATAAGTTCCATTGCCAAATGTCTGTTTTTGATAATTTGTACGTTTTTCAAAACGGTTGCTTCGTCGTCATAACCTCGGAGCTCGTCCAAATTTTCAATCCCTTGAGATTGCGCCGCCTCAGTGATAAATTCGATTTCGGCATCATCACTGTGACCGTCTACACCGGATAAATGCAACAATGTTTGAAAAAAAACTTTTTTTTCTGCCATTGAAGCCGAATCCAGATAAGAAGGTAAAATATTGTTGATAACGGACATTGTTTCTCCTTAAACATAATCACAAAAGCATATTATATGCATTTCCGTTATTTTGCAACACAAAAAAATGTTGAAAAAAAATACGGATTAGCGTATGGATTATATATTGTTTGAATTTAGAAACGGAAGATTAAGGTGTCTGAGAAATATTATATCAAAACTTTCGGGTGTCAGATGAATGTGTATGATTCGTCGCGTATATCCGATATGTTGCAAAAAGAAGGTTACGAACCAACCGTTAAACAAACGGAAGCGGATATTGTGTTGTTTAATACCTGCCATATCAGAGAAAAAGCGGCGGAAAAGCTGTTTTCTGATTTGGGACGGGCAAAACTGATTGCCGATGAGCGTGCCGAACACGGTAAAAATACGGTTATCGGCGTGGTCGGTTGTGTGGTGCAGGCGGAAGATACGCAAATTATTAAACGGGCGCCGTTTGTGGATTTTGCGCTCGGACCGCTGATGTATCATAAAATACCGGAAGTTCTGCATCAAATCAAAACAAATAAAGAGCGTCAAAGCGTGGTCAATACCGATTTTCCGGCAGAAAGTAAGTTTGATTATTTGCCGGAAAACAAAGCTCAGGGTGCGTGTTCTTTTCTGGCAATTCAGGAAGGCTGCAACAATTTTTGCACTTATTGCGTAGTACCGTATACGCGCGGGGTGGAATATTCCAGACCGGTGGCAGAGGTGCTTACGGAGGCGCGTCGGCTTTTGGATACAGGTACGCTTGAGATTAACCTTTTGGGGCAGAATGTAAACTCTTATCACGGTGAAGATGAAAACGGACACGAGCGTGATTTGGCATATTTGTTGCATCGGGTGGCCGAGTTGGACGGGATAAAACGTATTCGCTATACAACGTCGTATCCGGCGGATATGAGCGATGAGTTGATTGCCTGTCATAAAGATATTCCGACTCTTATGCCGTATTTGCATCTGCCGATTCAGTCCGGTTCGGACAGAATTTTGAAGGCGATGAATCGGCGTCATACTTCCGGTGATTATTTGCGAATTGTCGAAAAATTGAAAAAAGCGAATCCGAATATCGGTATGTCATCGGATTTTATTGTCGGATTTCCGGGGGAGACAGATGCGGATTTTCGGCAGACGCTTGATGTTGTCAATCAGGTTAAATATATTCAGGCGTTTTCTTTCAAATACAGCCGCAGAGCAGGTACACCGGCGGCGGTGATGGATAATCAGGTGGAAGAAAAGGTCAAAAAAGAGCGGTTGGAAATTTTGCAGAATTTATTGTTTGATTATCAGACCGAGTTTAATCGAAACTGTGTCGGCAAGGTTATGCCGGTGCTGCTGGAGCAAAAAGGGCGGCATAAAGGACAGCTTATCGGACGCACACCGTATATGCAGAATTTGCACGTTGAAACAAACGGAGCAAACTTGAATAAAATTATTGAAGTAAAAGTTGCGGAAGCAACCACAAATTCACTTACCGGAAAGGAGATATAACAATGGCGGAAATTTGTTTTGAACTTTTTAACAATCAGTTGGTACAACAGCTCGTCGGTGAGGCCGACAGTAATTTGCGGCTGATTGAAAAAATGCTGAATGTCGAAATTTTGAGTTTCGGCAATCAAATTACGGTCAAAGGAAGCACCGGCGATGTCGATAATGCCAAAACGGCGATTGAAATTTTGTATAACAAAGTCAGCCGCGGTGTGGATATCGGCGAACAGGAAGTTAAGGCTGCCGTCAGAATGAGCGGTGATGTGCATACCGAAGATGACAAGCAGAATTTGACGGATATCGTGCTTAAAACAAAAAAACGCTATATTTATCCGCGCTCGGCGAATCAGGCAAAATATATTCAGGAAATGATGAAAAACGAGTTGGTATTCGGCTTGGGACCGGCCGGTACGGGTAAAACGTATTTGGCGGTGGCGTTGGCAGTTTCTATGATGCTTGAAGGCACAATCGATAAAATTATCTTATCGCGTCCGGCGGTGGAAGCCGGCGAGAATTTAGGCTTTTTACCGGGGGACTTGAAGGAAAAAGTCGACCCGTATCTGCGTCCGCTTTACGATGCGCTTTATGAGATGCTTCCGGCAGAACAGGTGGATAAAAAATTAGCTCTCGGCGAAATTGAAATCGCACCGCTTGCTTTTATGCGCGGGCGGACGTTGGCAAACTCGTTTGTTATTTTGGACGAAGCGCAAAATACAACGCCGATGCAGATGAAAATGTTTTTGACCCGTTTGGGCGAAAATTCGCGAATGGTGGTCAACGGCGACTTAAGTCAGGTTGATTTACCGCGCGGGGTGCTTTCCGGTTTACGTGATGCTTTGGAAACGCTAAAGAATGTGTCGAACATTTCGTCTGTGACATTCGGTTCCGAAGACGTGGTGCGCCACGGGTTGGTTGCAAAAATCGTCAAAGCCTATGAAGAAAAAAGCAAACGTACACAAGAGGCGGCACGTTACGAAAATGTCTGAGGTTATATTGGATACGGTTGTTGAAGATGAACGTTGGCCGACGGCAATCGAAAACATTGAACAAGTGGCGGATAAAGTTAAATCCGCCGCTTTCAGCTATTTGAGAACGCACGAGGATTTGGCGTTTTTATCAGGTGAAAAACCGTTGCGTGTGAATTTGTGTCTGAGTGATGATGATACGGTGCATCGCCTGAATAAAGAGTTTCGTGGTCAGGATAAGCCGACCAATGTACTCTCGTTTGCCAATTTGGATTTTGAAGATTTTGATGCCGAAAATGAGCCGTTTGATGAGATTGAACTCGGTGATATCATTGTGGCGTATGAGACAATGGTGCGCGAGGCGGCAGAGCAGGAAATTACGCTTTATGCACATTTTTGCCATTTGTTGACACACGGTTTGTTGCATCTCTCGGGTTATGACCACATTGAAGCTGATGAGGCGGTGTATATGGAAAATATGGAAAGAGAAATTTTGCAAACGCTTGATATTGCAAATCCTTATGAGGGGGAATAAATGGCAAAACAAACTAAAGCACGTGCTAGAGGTAAAAGTGTTCAGAATAAAACGGAAAAAACGTCTGCACAAGAAAAAAAAGTGCCGGCTTTGAAAAAAATGACGCCGAAAACGGCAACAGCAAAGGCAGTGTCTGAAACAAAAAAACATAAAGAACGCACGGCAAGAACGCGCAATGAAGAAAAATCTGAAAAATCAGCAAAAGCAAATACTTTACAGAAAAATAATTTGCGCACTGAAAAAAATGTCACGCGGATATTTACGGCTGATTTTTGGGGCGAAAACTTGCAAAAAATTGCACATCACCCGAAAATGACGGCTTTGTTGCTCGGAGTTTTGCTTACGGCCGCTTTGCCGCCGTTTTATTATACGGTTGCGCTGTTTATAGCCTTTGCCGGTGCAATGTTTTTAGCGTATCGCAACGAAAAATTTTGCACGCTTGCCGCTATCGGTTATTGGTTTGGTTTCGGATATTTCGGTGCCGGATTTTATTGGATCGGCAATGCGTTATTGATTGATGTGGTGCAGACCGGTTGGCTTTATCCGATTGCATTGTTTTTAAACGGTGCGTTTTTCGGATTGTTTGTAATTTTGCCGTTTATGGCAACAAAACTCGGCAGAAATGTTGTTACAAAATCGATGTTATTGGCTGCAGTTTGGTGTTTGGTTTCCGAATGGCTGCGCGGTTTTTTGCTGACGGGGTTTCCGTGGAATCCGGTCAGTTCAATGTTGACGTTCAGTCCGGCAATGATGCATATTTTATCACTGTTCGGTACATACGGCGTTTCTCTGATATTGGTATTTCTGGCTTCTGTTCCGGCAATATGGTTGGTTAAACCGAATAAAATGCGTTTTTATACGGCGGGAAGTTTTGTTCTATGTGTGTGGCTCGGTATTTGGATTTACGGCGGGCACGTTTTGGAAAACAGACCGAAAATTCCGGACGGGCAATCGTTGGTTGTACGTTTGGTACAGCCGAGTATTCCGCAGACTTTGAAATGGAATCGTGAAACGTTGGAAGAAAATCTGCGTACATATATTGATTTGAGCAAAGAAAACGATAACGGTTATGTCGATTTTACGGTCTGGGGTGAAACAGCATATCCGTATGATATCGAATATGATTATAATCATAACCGAATGTTGACATCGGCCGTTCCGCCTTACGGTTATTTAATCACCGGATTTTTGCGGCGTGAGCACGACGGCTACAAGCATACGGCATATAATTCGTTTGCGGTTGTCAATAAAAAAGGAGAGCCGGTCGGGTGGTATGATAAGAGTCATTTGGTGCCTTTCGGGGAATTTCTGCCGTTCAGAAAGTATTTGCCGGATTGGGTTAAACCGCTGGCGAGCGTTGTGGCGGAATTCGGACGCGGAGAAAAGTACAAAATTTTGCAAGTCGGTGATTATCCGGCATTTGCACCGCTGATATGCTATGAGGTTATCTTTTCGGATGAGGTGGTGAAAAAAGGTTTGGCGAAGCCGACGTGGGCAGTGGTGCTGACAAATGACGGTTGGTATGGTATCAGTGCCGGTCCGTATCAGCATTTGGCGGCGGCTCAAATGCGGGCGGCGGAGGAAGGAATCTCAATTGTCCGCAGTGCCAACAGCGGCATCAGCGCGGTAATCAATCCGTATGGGGAAATAAAGGCACTGCTGCCATTGGGAACGCGCGGTGCGACAGATGCTTTGGTTAAGCCTGATGAAGCATATCAGACACTTTTCGGGCAATACGGCAATAAGATTCCGTTGGCTATGAGCGGTGTATTGATTCTGTTGGCACTTGTTTGCCGACTGTTTGCGCGTCGTTCGGAATAAGAAGAATTTTTGCTTGCAATTTATAAGGTTTGTTTTAATATAACCTTTGCCGGCGAGAGGTCGTCGGCGGAGTATCACAGCTCCTCGTATTAAATAAACTCCTCTATTGGTGGGGAGCCGGCGGAATATATTGAATACGCCGGACTGCTTATACGACAGTTGTGAACTCCCGACCACTTTTTCGAGTGGTCGCTTTTGTTTTGATTTAACAAATTAAGGAGTTCTGAACGATGATAAACAACACAATAACCTTCAAACAGCAAAATCTGAAAGAAATCGGACACGCATTATGGCTGGCACGACAGGAAAAACATCTGTTTATCTATCAGGTTGCCAAACGCGCAAGAGTACCGATTGATATGATTGACGTAATGGAATTGGGGAAAGCCGTTGATGAATACAATCTGCGGAAATTGCTCAAATTCTACGGCAAAAAAATGCACATCGTGTTTGAATAATTCTTAAAATTTAACTTGAAAAATCAATCAAATATGCTACATTGAAACCATAATTGAAATAATTGTGGAATTTAAATATCTATCATTATGGAAGAAGTAAGGATTATTTGTACGCCGTTTCTGATTGCCGCAATTGTGTTTACGTTGGCAATGCTGTATTACGAGATGCAGTTCAAAAAGAAAAATCCGTGGTGGTCGCAAGATGACTGCAGAATGCGTCTGTCTCCGGCAGAGCGGGCTTATCGCCAAAATGAACGCCGCAAACATAACAACGCTCTGATGTGTTGGTTTGCCGTGTTGTTTGTGGTGTTGGGGCTGATGATTGTTGTTTTGCTGTCACACATTAACGGCGGTTTCCCGAATATCGGGCATTATTGGTTGTATTTGGTGCCGTTTGTCGGTGCGGTAGTGTTTGCTTGCAGCTGTATTCAGCGCCGAAAGTGAAGAATTTTTCCCCTTTGCATAAGATATGCCGAGGGGAAATTTTTTTTGCGTTTACGGGTGCGAGATATGTATACAACATACACAAAATACTTGCGCCGATTTGAGGATTCGTATATTTTTTAAACAAACGGGAGAGATAAAAATATGATTGCTAAATTACGCGGAATTATAGATACGCTCGGCGAAGATTCGTGTATTATCGATGTAAACGGTGTCGGTTATCAGGTGGCGGCATCGGCAAAAACACTCGGTAAATTGAATGTTGGAGCGGAAACAACGCTTTTGACGATTATGACGGTGCGTGAAGATGATATTTCTCTGTTCGGGTTTGCCGATGCGTGGGAAAAAGAATGGTTCAATACACTGACCAGAGTGCAGGGCGTGGGCGCAAAAGTCTGCTTGAGTATTCTCTCGGTGCTGACACCGGCGCAACTTTCTCAAGCCATAAGCGCACAAGATAAGGCATCTTTTTGCCGTGCATCGGGTGTGGGACCGAAATTGGCAGCGCGAATCGTGACTGAGTTAAAGGATAAAATTGTGACGGTACCGGTTGCGGTCAGCGGTTCGTTTGGGGCAACAACTGCGGCCGATAATGCGGAAACAGCGGTCGAGATTAAGAATCTTCCGACATCTGATATGGATTATACCAAGAGCGAAGACGTGACATCAGCTTTGATTAACCTCGGGTATCAGCGTTTGGAAGCATATCGGGCAGCGAGTAAAGTGGTGGCGGAAAATCCTCAGGCCGCAATCTCGACGCTTATTCGCTTGGCGCTTAAAGAATTTATCAATAAGGATATTTAACAATGAAAGATGATGCCAGAATAGTCAGCCCGCAGGCACAGCCGGAAGATACACAGGTCGGCAACAATCCGGTCAGTTTGCGGCCGACATCACTCAAAGATTTTGTCGGACAACGCGAAGTCTGCGATAACCTTAAGGTGTTTATCGAGGCGGCAAAACAGCGCGGTGAAGCCCTTGACCACGTTTTGTTGTTCGGTCCTCCGGGACTTGGTAAAACCACACTGTCATCGATTGTGGCAAAAGAACTCGGGGTCGGATTCAGGGCAACTTCCGCGCCGATGATTTCCAAATCGGGCGACTTGGCGGCGATTCTGACAAACCTTGAACGCAATGATGTATTGTTTATTGATGAAATTCACCGCCTGAATCCGGCAATTGAGGAAGTTCTTTATTCGGCAATGGAAGATTTTCAGCTTGATTTGATTATCGGCGAAGGTCCGTCGGCACGTTCTGTGCGAATCGATTTGCAACCGTTTACACTGGTGGGAGCGACGACGCGTTCGGGTTTACTTTCCACGCCGCTGCGTGAACGTTTCGGTATTCCGATGAGATTGGATTTTTACAGTCACGAAGATTTGAAAAAAATTGTGTTGCGCGGTGCGCATTTGCTGAATATCGAAATTTCGGACAGCGGAGCAATGGAAATTGCCAAACGTTCACGCGGGACGCCGCGAATCGCCGGCCGATTGCTGCGTCGGGTACGCGATTTCGGTGCGGTTTCAGACAAACAGATTATTGATGAGCAGATTTCCGATATGGCTTTGCGTCGGCTTGATGTAGACGATTTCGGACTTGATAATTTTGACCGGCGCTATTTGAATTGCATTATCAATAATTACGGCGGCGGTCCGGTCGGAGCAGATACGTTGGCGGCGGCGCTTTCGGAAGAACGTGATACAATTGAAGAAGTCGTTGAGCCGTTTTTGCTTAAACTCGGATTTTTGCAACGTACACCGCGCGGACGCGTTATTTCGCAACTCGGGTATAAATATCTCGGGATTAAAATGCCGCAGAAGCAAACAAAACAATATGATTTGTTGTCGGAGGCGGAAGATGGCGGATTTTAAAGTGTTGCCGGCAAAAGGCGAAATTATCGGCAAAGTTTTTGCGTATCCGGTGCGTGTGTATTATGAAGATACCGATGCCGGCGGAATAGTTTATTATGCCAATTACCTCAAGTTTGCCGAACGGGCGCGTACCGAATTTTTGCGCACATTGCAAGTGTGTCAGCAGGAGGATTTGGAACAAAAACAAACCGGTTTTGTGGTGCGTGCGTGTCATATCGAATATCTGAAATCGGCTGTCTTGGACGATGCTTTGGTTGTAACGTGTCAAGCGGCGGCGCAGGGGGCGGCAAGTGCAACGATTGCACAAGAGATTTTGCGCGGGGAAGAAGTGCTGGCAACTTTGGAAGTTAAAGTTATTTATATGAATATTGCCACACATCGTCCGACGCGTATTCCGGCAGATATGACCGAAAAATTTAAACAGCTTCTTGTATAAGGAAAAAAAGGGGATATTTACGGAAATACAACAAAAATTTTTGGAATATGCCGCTTCGCCGTATGCCGGTATTGACGGCGGCGATGAAAATGCCGAGTATTGGTTTGTCGGTATGGAATGGTCATCACGCGCAGATTTTGCGGAAAGCTATGAAAAATGGCAACAACAAGCTGAGAATCCATATTCAAAAAATGTTGATATCACAAAAGGTTCGTGGGTATTTGAAGAAAAATTGCAGGATATTTATCGGCGTTTACCGCACACCGTATGCGATAAAATGATTTTTGCCGAAGGTTCAAATTCATTTAAGCTGAATTTGTTTCCGCTTTCGTTTAATACCGATGATGAGAAGAAGAATTGGGCAAATGATGCAACGGCGCAAAAGACTGGTTTTGCCAATTTTAAGGCATATCAACAGGCGGTTGTTTCGGCGCGGCAAAAATTGTTTACCGAGCTGTTGAAGCTTAATCGAAAGGAAAAAACGATTTTTTGTTTCGGTACGGGATATTCGGAATATTTCGCTACGGCATTTGATATTGCCGAATCGGATTTTGCTGAGCAAACAGCACGTCTTTCGGGTAATCGTCGCTTTTATGTTGCAGCTGCGAAAAATCCGTTAATAAAGAAAATTATACTTTGTCCGTTTCCGCGCTATGCGTTTAATGATAAGGATATTGAAAAAATTAGCTCAATTATGATTGGCGTATGATTATCAGATGCATTTTGCGCTGTCAGATGCGATAAAATAAAGTCATTCTTCGCAATGTGTCGTGCATCAGGTCATTAAGGAATCAGACCTTTACGTAGCGCTGTTTCTTTTAACGCATATTTTGAAATAAAGGCAGACACTAAAAGAAACGGAAGACCCTCTGACGATTTTCGCTTAAGCAAAATTCAAATGGTGACTTTATTTTTTTTGCCCAAGGCAGCACAGTACTGCAGGAGATTGTCACGTCGCTGCGCTCCTAAAGGTGACGAGTCTTTTCTTTCGTACTGTAGTCTGCAATCAATTAAGTTAAATTTTCATCAAAAACAATGCGCATTTTTCTGCCGTAAAATTCGGTTAGACGGCGTAATGCGGTGTGTTGAATAAATTTGCCGATTTCCATACCTTCAATCACTCGTGCCGGCAGATTGGTCCGATAGGCAACAGTGCGTAAATACATTCTTTTTTCGGTACGTAATTTCCATAATTCTGCCCCGATGGCACATAATGTTTCTTTATCCATATAACAAGATTTAATTTTGGTCATTTTCAGAACTCCTTAATTTGTTAAATTAAAACAAAAACGACCACTCAAAAAGCGGTCGGGAGTTCCTAACTGCGAATAATCAGTCCGGCGTATTCAATATATTCCGCCGGCTCCCCACCAACAGAGGAGTTAATTTTGTTTGCGGAGTTGTGACACTCCGCCGGCGGCCTCTTATCGGTAAAAATTATGATATACAAACTATCGTAAAATTCAAGTTAAATTTAGGCAAAATAAAAAATTGGTGTTAAGCAAAGCGTATTTCCGACGATTTTAAAATCTCGTGTGTGCGTTCGATGAACATTATTTCATCAAGAACAAAATCGTTTATTTTAAGAAGTGTGTCATCATCAATTCCAAGAATTTTTGCCGCACAACGGATAATCCGGACTTCTTCATCGGATATTTTGCTGTCAATCGAGGTAGCAAACCACAGGCAGTGCAATAAATCAACGGCGACGGCATAATTATTTATCGGTTGCAAAACAATAGGCAAATCATCAAAATCATTCGGTACGGTTAAGTTTTGCATTAACGCCGGATTGAGCTGAAAACGCGCAATGATTTTTTTTATAAAATCTTTTTCAATAAAGTTCGGATTTTTATCGGATTTGGCCAGAAAAATAAGCATACGAATATAAACAAGTTTTTGCGAATCAGTTAAATTTACGGGATTATAAAACATATCAAATCTCCTTTTGTAAATTAAGTTAAATCTCGGTTGCGTTTTAATAAAATATACAGCGCACCTTTACCACCCAAGCGTTCGGACGGATTTTTAAATATGAGAATCATTGCGCGAATCCGCGGCGCATTAAGCCATTGCGGCGTTTGTCGTTTCAATATGCCGCGCGGTGCGTAAATATCTTCCTGTTGATGCAATGCGCCTTTGCCCGTAACGATAATGACGCAGCGTTTACCGGTGTTGTAGCATTGTGTTATAAAATCTTCAACTTTTTCAAATGCATCGTCTTCGCGGCATCCGTGCAAATCAAGAATGGCCTCAGCCTTAAATTCTTCTTGTTTGAATTTTTTGAGGGTAGCTTTATCAATTCCACCAAAAGACATATCTTCCAATGCTTTGGAGTAGGTTGTAAATTCTTGTTTTGCGGCAAAATGCCGATGCGGATGTATTTCGATTTTCGCTGTTTCCGGCGGCAGAGGAATCAGGTTTTGCGGCGTGGGATTGATATCTTTGACCGTTTCAAGCCAAAATTGTTTATCATCTTCATCGGGCAACATTTAATTTGCTTTCAAAACGGTTTCTTTCGGAACAATAATGTAATATTTGCCGGCAGAATTCATTTTTCCGGCGTATTTTAAGGCCTCTTCACCGTGTCCCCAAAAATAATCACCGCGTACCACACCTTTTATGGCACTTCCGATATCTTGAGCAAACACAATTTTACGAATACTGCGTTTATCCGGACCGGTTGTGTCCAGCCATAGCATTGAACCGAGCGGAATATAGCGCGTATCAACCGCCATACTGCGTCCGGCAGTCAGTGAAATACCGAAAGCTCCGACCGGACCGTCGGCATTGGTGATACGCTGAAAAATAAAACGGTCGTTTTCACGCATTAAATCTTCGGCTTTGTCAGGGTTTGCGCGTAACCATTCACGAATTTTAGGCATTGAAGAATCGCCGGATTTTATGTATCCTTTTGCAATCAAAATACTGCCGATTCCTTTAAATTTATGCCCGTTGCTGTCGGCAAAACCGATACGGACTTGCGAACCGTCGTCCATTTGCGCAACGGCAGAGCCTTGAATCTGCATAAAGTGAATATCCACCAAATCGTCGCCCCACATCAATACCGGTGCTTGAACACCGTTATTTTCAATATCACGGCGGTTATAATAAGGTATAAATTTGCCGTTTTCGACTCGTCCGACCAAGCGGGTGTTCGGCAATTCGGCATCAAAATCACGCAGATTTATCTCAATTAAGTCACTCGGTTTACCGTAAACGGGATATTTATATTTGCCGCTTTTGTTGTATGAGGCACGTATAACGGCTTCGTAGTATGAGGTAAATTTGCCGTCGGCATTGGTGCTGTCGGAAATTGCATAAGGCTTAAATTCGGCCTCCATAAATTTTTTCATTTCTGCTGCCGTTTTGATGTTTTTTGCCGTGAATTTTTTGCATTTTTCCTGCAAATCCGTTGCTTTGATTTGTATAACATCGGCGGAAAAATAAGCGTTTTTGCTTTTTTGGATTTGGCTGCAGTTTTTTGCAAAAACAGGAATAACAGCGGCAAAGTCTTCGTTGTTCCAATCGGGTAAATTAGAAAAAGATACGGGCTGTAACCGTAAATCACCGCTGATTTCCGGTGTTTGAGTATCTTTTTGACACGCTGACAGACCGCAAATCAATAAGGCACATATAAATTTAAGCACTCTTTTTTGTTGATACCAAAAGCCAATTTTTGTTTTTTGCATTTAAAGATCTTTCAAAAGTCCAAACATCGGTAATTTGTTGCACAAAATTTTCATCACCTTCAATAACTTCACCTTTGTCATTTTTCAGAATATTAACCTGTTCACTTTCAAATTCAACAACTATTTTGACGCTGTTTTTCAATAATTTAACGTCTTTTATCTCACTTTTCTTAAAGCCGATGAAATCAACTTCCGCCGTCATATTATTCTCTTTTCTGAAGGCGATAATCTGATTCAATGCATCCCAAATTTTTTTGCTGACAAGACCTTTTATACTCTCAATATTTCCGGCACTGAATGCTTGCAAAATCATTTCAAAAACACGGCAAGCGCTTTGCAGAAAGCTTTTTTTATCAAACTCTTCGATTTTTGCAAGAGTCTTATCTTGATCGGATAATTGTTCAAAATCGACAATTTCCGCCGTTTTTTCTTCTTTTTGCGTTTCTTTGATTATCTGCACGATATTTTCCGCCAGTTTATTTTCCGAATCCTTATCAAGCGATTTGATTATAACGCGAACGTTTTTATCGTCTCCACGGGTACCAAAGGCGGCATAAAGGCGTGTTACAACAAAAGCAACTACAATCATCAAAAAAATTATATCAATAAAAGAGACCATTTTATATTCCTTTTTCTACATTGTTCTACAAATATAATAACAAATTAAATTTTAATCAATACAAAATATTTGACGTAGCCGATTTTTCGTATTATTTCTTAATCACCATTCAGAAAAAAGGAGAAAAAAATGGCAGAGAAAAAACAAAATACCGTAAATGCGGAACAGCCTCAGGGCTTGATGCTGCATACACAATATATTAAAGATTTATCTTTGGAAATTCCGTTTGCACCGGAAATTTTTAAGGAAATTTCAAAACAAAATCCGCAAGTCGGCATAGACATCAATATTGCCAATAAGCCGCTGGAAGATGATATGTATGAAGTTTCTTTGACGGCAAAGGTGAATGCTGATGTTGCCGATAAGAAATTGTTTATTTTGGAAGTGACTTATGCAACGGTTGCAACCGTGAAAGTTCCGGCAGAACATTTGGAACCGGTTTTGTATGTTGAATTGCCGCGCTTGTTGTTCCCGTTTGTTCGCAATATTGTGGCGACAAACTTAACGGAAGCCGGTTTGCCGCCGATGTTGATTACACCGATTGACTTTGTGGCGCTTTATCAGGCAAGAAAGGCTAAAGAGGCCGAAAACGCTGCTAAAGCGGAAAAAGAAAGCGCCTAAATCTATGCGTCTGGCGTTGTATCAACCGGATATACCGCAAAATACGGGCACGCTCCTGCGTTTGGGAGCGTGTCTTGATTTGGCGGTGGATATTATTGAGCCGTGCGGTTTTCTGTTTAATGAAAAAGCAATGCGCCGTGCCGGTATGGATTATTTGGATTTTGCCAATTATCGCCGTCATAATTCGTGGGAAGATTTTTTGGTTTATCGCCAAGCGAATCCTGAAGAATACGGGCGTTTGGTTCTGCTTACGACACACGGAAAACAATCTTTTGTTGATTTTAAATTTCTACCGAATGATATTATTTTAATGGGGCGAGAAAGTGCCGGTGTGCCGGAAAATGTGCATCAGATTGCCGATGCGCAACTGTTGATTCCGATGAATCCGAATGCACGCTCAATCAATATGGCTGTTTCCGCAGCAATGGCAATTACCGAAGGATTGCGGCAAACAAACGGATTTCCGAAAAAGCTCAATTATGATTAGCGTATGATGTATCGGATGCATTTTGCGCTGTCAGATGCGATAATAAGGTCATACCTCGCAGTGTGCCGTGCATCGGGTCGTTAAGGAAACAGACCTTTGTGTAGCGCTGATTCTTCAGTTTATGTAAAAAGGCTTATCAATAAAATATTTGACTTTCGTTTATGCGTGTGCTAATTTTTTATTGCATCGGGTAAGTCCCCGATGTGAGGTTCGAAGACCTCAATAGGTTGTGTAGACATTAGATTATCTTTAATTCTACGCGTAAAAAGCTACTTTCTTGCATTGGCAGGAAGGTAGGAAATAAGGTGTCGCTCATTCGAGCGGCACCGAATACCTACGCTATACCTATTGTAGTTTTCGACTTCCTGCTATCTTTCTAAGATAGCTTTTTTTATCTGCAAGAAAGGAAAGTTGATGAAAAAATATCATATTATGAAAGCGGGCGAATTGGTACGTGTGGTCGAAGATGTGCGAAATGAGTATTTCTTATCGTATCAGGACAGTATGATTATGTTGGCGTTGAATTATATGAGCGAATCGCAAAAATTACGGGTGTTGCGCTACATCGTTGAGTTGACCGGCGGCGCAATATTGAACGAAGTGCCGATGAAACTGCCGGAAAAAGAAAACGAGGCAAAGTATTTGCGTATTTGCACCAAATGCGGTAACTTGCGCACAGATGATGAGGAACCGAGGTGTATCGAATACCACCGATAATTCTATTTTTTTGGGGCTCTATTAAATGACTTTGTTAAAAACTTTTCAGCAAATTTATAAAATAAAACGTTTTGTAAAAAGTTCTTGATTTTTGTCTACGTTTGGTGTAATATAATCATATATAAGACCGATGAGGAGAAAAATGATGTCCATAAAAGATGATATTAAAAATATGAAAGATAAATTGTTGCTGACAGGTATATTGACGGCGGTGTCTTTGAGTGGTAATGCGCAGACGTCGTTTCAGCGCTATCAATCACAAAAACAGAAAGAGTCAACGGAATATAATGCGCAGAAAGCTCAGCAAATGCAAGATTATAAAGATGCTAAAACGGCGCAATTTAATGCATACGCGAATGGTTCGAGAACATCTGGAGAAGAAATGGTTCCAATGGTGGATCAACCTGTGGAGACAGGTGTCTCTAAGGCGTGGGTGTCTTGTTACCCTGTTGCAGAGATTTTGAAAATCAATATCAAAGTGGCAGAAGAATCTCCCGACGGTTCAATGTATTATTACAGCGGGGACAACGGAGTTGCTCTCAAAGCTACCGATGGTAAGTATTACGGAGCGGTTTTAGAAGATGACGGAATACATTATTATGAAACTTCCATGAATGAGACCGATACAAAAACAGAAATAAACAATCAAGGGATTCAAAATGCTTTGGCAAAGGTAAATGAGAGATACGGCGATGCCGGTTCAGCCTTTTCGCAAGCTTTGCAACAAGTCCAAACTCAAGCACGGACGCAACAAACAACAATAAATGCGTCTCAGGACAATACGCAATGGCAAACCATTCAAAATGAACACGGTCAAATCCAATATGCATTTACCGAAGCCGGAATAAAACTTTCTGGAAATATACATATTGATGTCAGTGAACTGATGCCGACAAAAACATTTTATAATAAGAAGACAAAGATATATACTGTCGGAACTTCGCAGTCTCATTTTCAAACTCAGGCGCGGAACAATGAAGAACAAAAAATCAGAACTCTTGTTGTTCATAATGACATATATAAAGATTTACAACAGCAGCAAAAGGCAGGTAAAATATTGAATACGCAAGAGAGCCGTTTTATGCAGCAACATATTAAGGATTTGGCAAAAGAAGGAATTAGTATGAATGCACAGGGCAAATTGATTCAGACAAACAACTATGCAGCCAATACACAGATAAATGGTGGTATGACACGGTAGATAAAAGTGTATCGGACAGATTTATTACTAAAAAAACACCATCAAGAAATTATTGATGGTGTTTTTTTAGTAATAAGTTGTTGGTGTTGGCGGTTATCAATATTTTGCTGAAATTATTTTTTGGCGGTGACGATTTTTATGGCTTCTTCCGCTGTCAGTTCACTCGGAGCATAGCCTTTCGGAATGGCATAATTGTTGCGTCCGCATTTCAAATACATTCCGTATCGACCTTTGCTTAACACAATATCTTCCTTTGTTTTCGGATGCTTGGCCAAAACTTTCGGTTCCGGCTTGGCAATCGCGTGCTGCAATATTTCCGCAGCGCGTTCCGGCGTGATGTTGAAAATATTATCCGTACCGGTCAGAGATTTAGATTTTGTGCCTTGTTTGACGTATTGCCCGAATTTGCCGATGTTGACTTCAATACCGTTGCCTAAATCGCGCGGCAGAGAAATTAAAATTTCCGCCTGCTTCGGTGTCAGTTCTTCCGGCTTAACAAACTTAGGCAGAGCAACACGTTTCGGTTTTTCTGTGGTGGCGGTGGCATCTTCGCCGAGCTGAACATAAAAACCGTACGGGCCTTTTTTGAGATATACATTCATATCATTGTATTGACACATCAGCTTATTTTCATTTTGCGTCGGACGAATCGCTGTATCGGTTGCATCTTTTTGCTCTTCTTCTTTGGTATCTGTCAACGGTTTGGTGTAACTGCATTCCGGATAATTCGAACAGCCCAAAAAAGCGCCGTATTTACCGAATTTTATGCTGAGATGTCCGGTATGACACTGCGGACAACTGCGAGGGTCCGAACCGTCTTCGCGCGGCGGAAACAGGTGTGCCGAAAGTGCCTCATCAATACGGTTGATAACTTCACTCAGCTGCAGCGGTTGAACACTTTCCACCGTTTTGATGAACTTTGCCCAAAAACCGCCGAGGAGTTTTTTCCATTCCATATTGCCGGCAGAAACGTCATCGAGAAATTCTTCCAATTGTGCCGTAAAATCGTATTCCACATATTTTTTGAAAAAATTCTCCAAAAATACGGTTACAATGCGCCCGCGGTCTTCCGGAATAAAGCGCAGTTTTTCGACCTTTACGTATTTTCGCTCCTGTAATACGGCAATAATATTGGCATAAGTCGACGGACGCCCGATACCGAGTTCTTCAAGCTTTTTAACCAAACTTGCTTCGGTAAAGCGCGGCGGCGGCGTGGTAAAGTGTTGCGTCGGTTTTATTTCGCCTTTGCTGACTTTTTCGCCGGTCTCGACATTCGGCAGAATAACATTGTCATCATCTTCGTCCGAATCGTCTTTGCTCTCTTGATACAGTTTTAAGAAACCGTCAAATTGAATAACTTGTCCGGTGGCGCGCAGCAATATTTTTTCGTCTGCCGATTTGGCATCGACCACAACTTTATCGAGAATCGCCGGATTCATCTGACAGGCAACGGTACGTTTCCAAATCAATTCATAAAGTTTGTGCGCGTCGGAATCCAGTTTGAGTTCCATTTTTTTCGGGGTATTCATCACATCGGACGGACGGATTGCCTCGTGTGCTTCCTGTGCGTTTTTGGTTTTGTTTTTATATTCTTTGGCGGTTTTCGGCAAATATGGTGCTCCGAAATATTTTTCAATTGCTTCGCGGCACGCCTTTATCGCATCTTTGGAAAGATTGACGGCATCGGTACGCATATAAGTGATAAAACCGTCTTCATACAGTTTTTGTGCCACCTGCATCGTTTTTTTGGCTGAAAAGCGTAATTTACGCGCCGCTTCTTGTTGCAAGGTGGAGGTTGTAAACGGCGGCGCCGGATAGCGGCTGGCTTTTTTGCGCTCTACGTTGTCAATATGGAAATCCTGTGCTTCGATTTTGGCTTTGGCGTCGGCAGCTTTTTCTGCCGTGTTTAGTGTAAATTTAGCTAATTTTTTGCCGTCGAGATTGATGAGATGTGTCAGCATTTGCGCATTGTTTTGTGTCAGTAAATTGACATCAACCGTCCAATATTCTTCCGGCTTAAATTTTTCGATTTCGTTTTCACGTTCGCAAATCAGACGCAAGGCGACCGATTGTACGCGTCCGGCAGACTTGGAACCCGGCAGTTTGCGCCACAAAACCGGTGAAAGCGTAAAGCCCACCAAATAGTCAAGCGCACGCCGCGCCATATAGGCACTGACCAAATCTTGGTCAATTTCACGCGGATTTTCGATACCTTCTTTAACAGCAGATTTTGTGATTTCGTGGAAAACAACACGCTCTATTTTTTTACCGCTCAGTTTCTTTTTTTCTTTAAGTTCTTCCAAAATATGCCACGCAATCGCTTCTCCTTCTCTATCCGGGTCGGAGGCGAGAATCAATGTGTCACAGTCTTTTAGGGCGGCAATAATATCGTTGAGGTGTTTGCGGCCGGCGGCGCTGAACTCCCATTGCATTGCAAAATCGTGTTCAGGGTCAACCGAACCGTCTTTGCTCGGCAAATCGCGAATATGTCCGTAGCTGGCCAGAACTTTGTAGTCCGAACCCAGATACTTGTTGATTGTTTTGGCTTTTGCCGGAGATTCCACAACGACTAATTTCATTTTTCTATCCTTTTATTTTTGCCACTTTGTTGCCGGCGTGCCGTTCGATTTTGCCCGAAAATTCCAAATCAAGAATCTGTGCAAAAAACTCGGATTGCGGCAGACCGCAAGTGCGTAACAATTCGTCAATATCAACGCCTTCGTACGAAATCAAATCAATCAGCCTGACATTTTCCGCAGGTGTTTCTGAAGTTGAAATCGCTGTTTCTTTATGTGCAGAAATATTTACTTGATTTTTCGGTTTGTCAAGAGGCAGTTGCAAAGTTTTTTGTTCTTTTATGGCACGATTTTGCCGCATACTTAATACATTAAGTATATCATCGGAATTTTCCGTCAGCAATGCGCCTTCTTTAATAAGTCTGTTCGGACCGGCAGAACGCGGTTCCATCGGCGAACCGGGAACGGCAAAAATTTCTTTGCCTTGTTCAAGCGCCAATTTTGCCGTAATCAGCGAGCCGGAATTTACACTTGCTTCAACCACAAGTGTTGCCTCTGTCAGCGCGGCAATAATTCGGTTGCGGCGCGGAAAATTCGACACCTGCGCTGCCGTGCCGAGCGGAAACTCCGAAATCAGCAGTCCGTTTTCGCAAATATTATGATAAAGTTCCGTGTTTTCGGTCGGATACGGAATATCGATGCCGGTACCGAGAACAGCTATGGTGGCACCTTTTTGCTCTTTGGCATAAAGTGCGCCTTTGTGGGCGGCGGCATCGATTCCGCGTGCCATACCCGAAACAACCAGAACATCGGCTTCGGTTAAGTCGTATGCAATACGTGAGGCCATTTTTCGTCCGCCGATTGAGGCATTGCGTGCGCCTACAATCGATACGGAAACGGGGTAATTCAGCAAATCAATACGCCCCGACGCATATAATACGGGTGGTGCATCGTTCAGTTCAAGGAGATTTTGCGGATATCTTTTGTCTTGATATGATATGATTTCTGCGCCGATTTTTGTTGCTTTTTCAAGTTCTATTCCCGCCATTTCACGCGGATAAAGCGCGCGTTTTTGCGCCATAAGATTTAAGGCATTTTTTATATTGCCGGCTTTTTTAATACAGTTATAAAACGTAATCGGACCGACTCCGTCTGTGTTAATCAGCTGTAATATATCAAGTAATTCGTCGTTTTTTGCCATTATTTTTTCTTGAAGCTGATTTTGCTTTCTTCACCTTTGAGCAGCCGCGCAATATTTGCGTGATGGCGAATGATGACCAACAGCGCCAATGCAGAATAAAATACGGCATAAATCGGCGGGCACATAAACCACGCGATTAACGGCATTGCGGCAGCGGCGGTAAGCGCAGATAACGACGAATATCGAAATGTAAATGCCATCGTTAACCAAATACCGAGCGCAATCAGTGCAACATAAGGTTGTGTCAGTAAAATAAAGCCGAATGCGGAAGCAACGCCTTTACCGCCTTTGAATTTGAGCCAAATCGGAAAATTATGCCCCAAAACACCGAATGTTCCGGCAATCAGCGATGCCAAATCTTTCAGTCCGGCTGTTTGTCCGTCAAAATATAATTCCGGTGACAATTTATAAGCGGCAAACGCCGCCAAACCGGCTTTGAGTGCGTCTAAAATAACGGTTAAAAGTGCGAGCCATTTGTTGCCGGTGCGTAAGACATTGGTGGCGCCGATATTATGGGAGCCGATTTTGCGAATATCACCGTATCCGGCCAAATAACAGAGAACCAACCCAAAAGGAATTGAGCCGGCAAGGTAGCCGCCGAGGGCGCATAAAATAAGAAATAATATCATTTTTGCATCTCCTTATTGAAGTTAATTGTTTTGTACCCGAAATAAAAAATATTTTCAACTATATTTTTTGTGCCGATTTGCAAATTATAAAAATTCTGTTGAAACCGTGTAAAATAATAATGACAACACAAATAAAATGTTTAACATACAGTTTAGATTTTAAATAAAACAGAGTGGAAAATGAAACCTTTATACAAGAGGATATTGCTGAAATTATCGGGTGAAGGTCTGGCCGGTGCCGGAAAAAGCGGTATTGATGCGGAGATTGTTATCCGTTTGGCGCGTGAGATTGCGGAAATTCGCAACTCGGGTGTCGATGTTTGTCTGGTTATCGGCGGCGGTAATTTCTTTCGCGGGGCAAAAGGTATCGGCGATTTTACGGACCGCAGCGTGGCAGATCAAATCGGTATGATGGCAACGGTGATGAATGCGCTTGTGTTAAAATCCGCTCTGAACAAAACAGGTTGTGCGGCAACGGTTTATTCGGGGCTGAATGTGCCTCAGGCGTGTGAACTGTACAGTTTTCGCAAAGCAATGCAATCACTTGAAAATAAGGAAATCGTGATTTTTGCCGGCGGAACGGGCAGCCCGTATTTTACGACCGATACCGGCGCCGTTTTGCGCGCCGCGGAGATGCATTGCGATGTGGTGATGAAAGCAACGCAGGTTGACGGTGTTTACGATTCTGACCCGCGCGTTAATCCGAATGCTGTTCGTTTTGATGAAATAAGCTATGATGAAGCTGTGGCAAAACATCTGAATGTGATGGATATGACGGCAATAACAATGGCTCGTGAAACAAAAATGCCGATTATGATTTTTGCTCAGGCACAAGAAAATGCATTGCTTAAAGCGGTATGTAATCAGGTGAAACACACAATTATAAAGTAAAAAAGAGGGAAAAATGACAGATTATAATTCGATGAAAGCAGATACTTTGGAAAGAATGGATAAGACTCTCGAATCGCTTAAAGGCGATTTCGGCGGATTGCGTGCCGGTCGGGCACACGCCAGTCTTTTGGACGGTATTTTGGTTGAAGCGTACGGCAGTATGTCGCCGATTAGTCAGGTCGGGACGGTAAGTGTTCCCGATGCGCGCACATTATCGGTCAGTGTTTGGGATAAGTCGTTGCTGAAAAATGTTGAAAAGGCTTTGCGTGAGAGCGATTTGGGATTGAACCCGATGAATGACGGACAGACGATTCGTATTCCGATTCCGCCGCTGAGTGAAGAACGTCGTAAAGAGCTGGTCAAAATTGCCGGCAAATATGCCGAACAGGGAAAGGTGGCAATTCGGAATATTCGGCGCGATGCTATGGACGAAGTTAAAAAAATGAAAAAAGATTCGCTGATTTCCGAAGATGATGAAAAGAAGTATAATAACGATATTCAAAAATGGACCGATGATGCCGTGAAGAAGATTGATGAACAATACGAGGCAAAAGAAAAAGATATTATGCAGGTATAAGGTGTCAAAGTGAGTAATTCGGGATTGCAGCATATCGCTTTTATTATGGACGGGAACCGTCGCTGGGCAAAACAGCGCGGTTTGCCTGTTGTGCAGGGTCATAAAAAAGGTGCGGATGTGTTGGTAGAAATTGCTGAGGCGGTCAGAGATGCCGGTATCAAATATATGACGGTATATGCGTTTTCTACCGAAAATTGGCAGCGTTCGGCAGAGGAAGTCGAACATCTGATGAATCTTTTGCGGCAATATTTGGATACCGGTTTCAAAAAATTGCAAGAAAGTGATGCGCGAATCGTCTTTATCGGCGAAAGAGAAATGCTGGCATCGGATATTACGGCAAAGATGGCGAAAATTGAGCGTGAAACGGCAGCGAATCAGTCGGTTACACTTTGCGTGGCACTCAGTTACGGCGGCAGACAGGAAATTGCGACCGCGGCAAGACGTGTGGCGGAAAAAGTGCAGAAAGGTGAACTTGCACCGGATGAGATTGATTGTAATTTGTTTGCAAAATATTTATATACGTCAGGGATTCCGGATCCGGATTTAATGGTTCGTACCGGCGGTGAAATGCGTGTCAGCAATTATTTGCCGTGGCAGCTTTCGTATAGTGAGTTTTATTTTTCAGACACATTGTGGCCTGATTTTAAAAAAGACGAGTTAATTCAAATTATCGGAGAATACAGCAAAAGGGAGAGAAGATATGGTAAGTCGTAAAACAGGAGCGATGATTAAAAGAATATTGGCGGCGGCGGTGATGATACCGATTGCGATTATTACGTTGTATATCGGCAGTCCGTATGTGGAAGTGTTGGCAATTACGGTTGGTGGTTTGCTCGCTTGGGAGTGGGCAAATATGCTTTCTGCACCGCATTCAACTTCGTATTATGTGACGGCGTATATGATGAGTTTGGCTACGGCTATTTGGGCATATAATTTTTCGGTGATTATACCGATGATTGCCATTATTTCTCTGTTTGTCTGGGCATTGGCCGAAAAAGAGAAACATCGCGGTTTATTGGTACTCGGCGTACCGTATATTTCCATCGGTGTTGCTTCCTTAATATGGATGTATCGCTCGTTTGACCCGAGTGCCGGTGATTTTGATCCGCGCTACAATTACAGCTTTATTATGACGGCTTGGTTTTTCTTGATGGTTTGGAGTATGGATATCGGCGGTTTGGTTGTCGGATGCAATGTGCGCGGTCCGAAGTTGGCGCCGACAATCAGCCCGAATAAAACGTGGTCCGGTTTTATCGGCGGTATTTTGCTTGCCGTTTCGGTCAGCATTATCTTTATGTATTTCTGCACGGCAATAATGGAAATTCCGTTTTATGATTTTGATAAATTCCGCTATATTTCTTTTTCGTATAAACCGCTCGGTGTGCGTTATGAATGGAATGTCAACAGTCAGATGTTTTATGCCATAATGGCGGTATTCATTGCGGTGTTGGCGCAAATCGGCGACTTAATCGAATCGGCCATTAAACGCAAAGTCGGGGTGAAAGATTCTTCCAAACTGATACCGGGGCACGGCGGTGTATTTGATCGTATCGACGGTTTAATTTTTGCATCGGCATTTACATATTTGTTTTTTGCGTTGATTTTGTGAGGTTGTCGAGATGGCGATTTTAACAAATATTGTGTATTATATTGTTCCGTTTGTTGTTCTGCTTGGAATACTGGTGTTTGTGCACGAGTTTGGGCATTTTCTGGCAGCGCGGCTGCTTGGGGTGAAAGTTGTGGCTTTTTCAATCGGTTTCGGCAAAAAAATATGGAGCCGGACAGATAAAAAAGGTACGTGTTGGCAGCTTGCGGCAATACCGCTCGGCGGATATTGTCAGTTTTTGGGCGATGCCGATGCCTCATCTTCAACGGTTGACGGAACATTGGAAAATCTTACGGAAGAAGAGAAAAAAGGAGCTTTCCCGTTGCAAAAAACGTGGAAGAAAATACTGATTGTCGTGGCGGGACCGTTGTTTAACTATTTGTTTGCGGTGTTGCTGTTCTGCGGAATTTTTTGGATGTACGGCAAAATGATATATCCGGCGGTTGTCGGTGAAGTTTCGGAAAACAGTGCGGCACAAAAAGCCGGCATTATGGCAGGTGATAAAATTATCAGCGTTGACGGTGTCGAAGTTGTGGATTTTATGGCTTTGAGCAATGCTATCCAGATGCTGACCGAAAATACGGCGGAAGTTGTAATCGAACGTCCGATGAGTGTTAAATTACAACCGGAAATTGTTGAAGCCTGCGGTGAAAATGCGCCGACAAAACTTCTCGGAGTCAGCGGTCAGATTGTCGAGAGCAATGATGCGGCAGCCGAAAAAATTGTTTTGCCGATAATTAACAAAGTATTGCCGAATAGTCCGGCACAGAAAGCCGGATTGCAAAAAGGTGATACGCTTGACGCAGTCGATGGAAAAAAACTCGATTTGTTCAAAGAGTTAAAGGAATATGTGACAGCTCACCAAGATGATGAAATCGAATTGCAATATCATCGCCGTATGGTGCTGGCCGTGCATTGGGATGACGCAGATTTAAACGAGGATAAAAGCACTCAACAGCATCGTTTGTTGGGTGTGAAGTCAAAACCGGAATTGACGGCGGCAGAGACATATACGTTTCCGCAGGCGGTTGCTGCCGGTGTTAAAGAAACTTATGACATTACCGCAATGACTTTGCAGGGTGTCTGGCAAATGATAACCGGTCGCCGCGGTGGTGAAGATGTCGGCGGAATTATCAGAATTGCCGAATTGTCCGGAGATGTCAGCAAAACCGGCGGACTTCTCGGATTTGTTTATTTTATGGCCTTGATTTCAGTAAATTTGGGATTGATTAACCTGTTTCCGATTCCTGTTCTGGATGGCGGAAATTTGGTGATTTTCCTGATAGAACTGTTGATAGGTCGTGAGCTTAAACCAAATGTTAAGGATTATATCTTTAAGTTTGGGTTATTGGTCGTTTTGGCTCTTATGGTGTTTGCGACGTGGAATGATATCGTGCACCTGATTGGCCGTATTTTTAATTGATGAGGAATAATACAATGAAAAAAGGAATATATGCCGGATTATTGATGAGCTGGATTGCATTTCAGGCAAATGCTGCCGGATACTATGTGAAAAACATAGAAGTCAATGGTTTGCAACGTGTGGAAAAAGAAACGGTTTTGGCGTACTTAAACTTGAAACAAAATCGCAATATTTCGCAAGACGAACTTGACAATTCTTTTAAGAATCTGTATGCAACCGGTTTGTTCAGCGATATTGACTTTGATGTTTCGGATAAAAATACGCTTAAAATCAATGTTAAGGAAAATCCGATTATCGGTAAGCGTGCGTTTGATGGTAATGATAAAATCGCCGACAGAACACTTGAAAGCGAAGTGCAGTTGGGTCCGCGTTCAATTTATGACAAAGCAAAGGTTCAGCAAGATGTTCAGCGCATTTTGGATGTTTATCGCAAAACAGGGCGTTATGCCGTGACCGTTGAGCCGAAAATTATCGAACGTGAAGATAACCGCGTTGATTTGATTTATGAAATTGATGAGGGTACGGCGGCAAAAATTGATAAAATCAATTTTATCGGCAATACGCACTACAGCAATTCCGATTTGCGTGATGAGATTATGAGCCGCGAGAGCCGTTGGTATCGTTTCTTCAGCTCGGCAGATGAATATGATGCCGAAAAAATGGATTACGATAAAGAAATGCTGCGCCGCTTTTATACAACGCACGGTTATGCTGACTTTAACGTTGAATCGGCGGTTGCCGAACTCAGTGACGACAATAAATCTTTTATTTTGACTTTTACGGTTGATGAAGGTCCGCGTTATGAAGTTCGCAATATCAATATTATTTCACAGGTGGAAGGTGTAAATACCGACAGATTGTATAAAGATGTGGAGTTCTCCAAAGGAGATTGGTATAATTCGGAAGATGTTGAAAAATCCATTTCGGCAATGACTGAAAGATTGGGTAAAAAAGGCTTTGCTTTTGTTGATGTGGTGACAGATTTGAATCGTGATGTGGTTGACGGCAAAGGTAAGGTTGATGTGACATTTATTGTCAATGAGAGCGAACGTATGTTTGTGAACCGTATTAACATTACCGGAAATGATCGCACGATGGACGAGGTTATTCGCCGCGAGTTCAGAATAGACGAGGGCGATGCGCTTAATATTTCAAAATTGCGTGATTCCCGCCGTAATATCGAGAATCTGAATTATTTCAGCAAGGTTGATATGCAAACCGATGTTATTTCGGATAATAAAGTCAATATTAACACAGTTGTTGAAGAAAAATCGACCGGTTATTTTAATGTCGGTGTGGGATATTCGACAACAAACGGTGCGTTGGTCAGAGCCGGTATTGTGGAAAATAACTTCCGCGGTAAGGGACAGGAACTCGGATTTAATGTCGGCGTTTCCGAAAAGAACAAAGATTACAGCATCAGCTTTACGGAGCCGTATTTCTTGGGACGCCGTCTGAGCGCCGGTATCGATTTATTTATGGAAGATCAGGATTATGAAGATGAGGCATCGTATGATACACGTACAATCGGCGGCCGTACACGTTTCGGGTGGAAATATACCGACAGACTGTATCACTTTGTACGCTATAATCTGAGTGAAAACGAAATTAAAAATGTTAAAGATTACGCTTCTGAATTTGTGAAGGCGGAAGAAGGCAAAGCAACGACATCTTCTGTCGGTCAAACATTGGTGTATGATAAACGCGACAGCTCGGTGAATCCGAAAGAAGGGTATTATGTTTCTCTCGGACACGATATTTCCGGTTTGGGCGGAGATACAAAGTATAATAAATTCGATGTGAAACTTTCCAAATTCTATACGGTGTTTGATCATTATACTTTCAGATTTTTCGCAAACGGCGGATATATTGCGGGGTACGGCGGAAAAGATGTCAGAATGTCTGACCGTTATTACTTGGGCGGTGCGAATATGCGCGGTTTCGAATCGGCCGGTATCGGTGCACGCGACCGCAGAACGGGTGATGCGTTGGGCGGTAATTGGATGGTATATTCCGGTACCGAGTTGACTTTCCCAATCGGTTTGGACGAACTCGGCGTGAAAGGACGCTTGTTCTGGGATGTCGGTACCATCGGCAAGCCGGATAATTTTGATGAATACAAAATTGCTTATTCAGGTTTGGTCAGACAATCTGTCGGTTTCGGTTTTGACTGGCTGTCACCGATGGGAAGAATTAACCTTGATTTCGGTTTCCCGATTGTTAAGACGGATTATGATGAAAAAGAAGTGTTCCGTTTGAACTTCGGTACCAGTCTGTAAGGGGAAAAATATGGTAGATAAGCATTTTTATGATGCAAAAGAAAACGTGACTTTGGCTCAGACGGCTGAAGTCACGTCTGCCGTTTTGACAGATGCATCACAGGGCAATACAACGATTGCCGGTATTGCGACAATGAGCTCGGCCGGTGCAGAGGATATTTGCTTTTTTTATGACCGTAAAAATAAAGAAAAAGCAATGCAAATGCAGGCAAAAGCCTGTGTGACAACCGAAGAACTAAAGCAATTTGTGCCGGCAAACGTAATTGTTTTGATTAGTGAGAATCCTAAGCTTGCATTTATTAAACTCAATGAATTTATGTATGCGGAAAGAAAGCCGGCAGCAGGGGTTGCTGCAAGTGCGAAAATTGCCGCAAGTGCCAGAATAGGGAAAAATTGTTTTGTCGGCGAAAATGTCGTTATCGGTGAAAATGTTGAAGTGGGTGATAATTGCGTCATTGAGGCAAACACGGTTATCGCTCAGGGGTGTAAAATCGGCAACAACTGTCGAATCGGCAACAATGCTTCAATTGCGTACAGTTTCATCGGCAATAATTGCTATATTTATACCGGCGCGCGAATCGGTCAGGACGGTTTCGGATTCCAGCTGATTGGCGGACAACATCATCGTATTCCGCAACTCGGACGTGTTATTGTCGGCAATGATGTGGAAATCGGTGCTAACACCTGTATAGACCGTGGGGCGCTTGATGATACGGTTATCGGCGATGGTACGCGAATCGATAATCTGGTGCAGATTGCGCATAATGATAAGCTTGGACGCGGTTGTGTTATTGTATCGCAAGTCGGTATTGCCGGCAGCTGTACACTCGGAGACTATGTGGTGTTGGGCGGTCAGGTCGGTCTTGCAGACCATCTGAATATCGGAAGCGGTGCGCAAGTGGCGGCACAATCGGGTGCTATGCGCGACATCGATGCCGGTGCTGTGGTTATGGGCAGTCCGTGCGTACCGTTTAAGGACTATATGCGTCAAGTTTCGTTTTTACAGAAAAATTCAAAAAAATAGAGGTTCAAAACAATGGAAGAAAAAGTTTATAATATTGATGAAATTATGAAAATGCTGCCGCATCGCTATCCGTTTTTGTTGGTGGACAGACTGATTGTGGAAGAGCCGGGAGAAAAGGGTATCGGTATTAAAAATCTGACGATGAACGAGTTGTTTTTTCAAGGACATTTCCCAGGCAATCCGATTATGCCGGGGGTGTTGCAGATTGAAGCAATGGCACAGGCGGCCGGTTGTATTGTGATGGCGGCGGAAGGCGACTATGAAACAAATAAACGCAGTGTGCTTTTTATGTCTGTTGACGGTGTAAAGTTTCGTAAGCCGGTGCGGCCGGGAGACCAACTCAAAATGCATTTGGAAAAGGTTAAAGTACGTCATAATATCTTTGTGTTCAAAGGTGTATCCAAAGTTGATGACCAAGTGGTGTCAGAAGCAGAATTGACCGCAATGATTATCGGCGACAAATAATCGGAAAAGATAACTTTGGCAGGCTTTTATCGGATAATGATAGGAGCCTGTTTTTGTTTTTAGGAATCAAAAAAAATAAAACATCTTGACAAAAAACTTGCAAATCGGTTTTAAACGTGATATGATGATAAAAAATGTAAAAGGAGTAATGATATGAGAAAGAAAATTGCGGAAATACAGCCGGAAAATAATACCTCTGCTTTGCGTCGTGTCAAAGAGACCGTTAAAAGGGCAATGCATAAGGTAGGCGAAGTGCTTGATGATTTGGGAAATCCGAATAAGCATATTGATAATCCGGATGGATTAAAATATTATGAAAAAGAAGGATTTGCGGAAAAACGCGAGGCTGAAATTGCTGCGCAAATAGCTGCTTATAAGGACAAAGGCGATAAAGGGATTGATTATTAAGTTTTGCTTTTTGTTAAGTTTCTTAAAAGGGCGAGAGTTAATTCTCGTCCTTTATTGCATTGGCGCCGGAAATAACGTCTATCAGCTCTCCGGTAATTTCTTCTTGCCGTTGTTGCTGATATTCCAAATCCATCTCTTCCAGATTTTCATCGATATTTTTTTCAGCATTTTGCATATTGGTCATACGTGTAAAATGCTCGGCAGCCAATGAGGAATTGAGGCATTTTGCTAATTCAATTGTCAGTGATTCTTTTAAAAGAGCGGCAAACATTTCGGTCGGCTTGGACGGCACCATCGGAATATTGTTTGTTTCCCACTTTTTGCGGCGCAACTGCTGCAGACGTTCTACGTCAATCGGCAGGAGTTTCTTGGTTTTCATTTCTACCGATGCATTTTTTCGGCGTTGATGATAGCAGACGTAAACATCGGATATGCGGTTTTGGCGGATTGCTGTATCGATGCGGATTATTGCCTGCTCGGCCAAAGAAATAATCGATTTTACCGAGTTGGATGCAGCAAATCCCGACACAATGGCGAATTTTGCCTGTTCTGCCAAAACGGAAAGACGTTTACCGACAGTGATAAAATATGTGTCTGCAAGGTTGATGTTTTGAGTTTTGATGAAATCTTTGACGTTTTCCGTAAGTTCACGATTAAAACGTCCGACCATACCGTTGTCCGAGCCAATCAGTATGAATAAGTATCGCGGGTGTGTACGCGGCGGAGTTGTCAGGTTCGGAATGTGGTTATGAATGGCGAGTGCGTGAAAAGCATCGCGCAGATTACGCCGATATTCACGCAGTACGGTATTGGCCTGTTCGTATTGCAAAATGCTTACGGACGACAGTGTTTTCATATTACTGACGATTTCACGTAAGTCTTTGGTGGTTTTAATTTTGCGTTGCAGGGCTTCGGCAGGCATTGTTATTCTCCGTTTTGCAACACGGCGGCAAAGGTTTGCAGCATCTTATCCAGTTCGGTGTCGGTCAGCTTTTGCCGTGCCGATATTTTTTGTTCCAATGCACCGAAACGTGTGTTAAAAACGCGTAATACGGTTGTTTGTGCCGCGGCTGTCTGCTCGGTATTCATAGAGTCAAACAAGCCTGCGTTGGTTGCGGCAAATACGGCAATTTGCTCGGCTGCCGACAGCAGATTGAACCGGCGTTGTTGCAGAATCTGACGTACGGCTTGTCCGCGGGAAATTCGCTGCTGCGTTTCTTTATCGAGTTGGGTGCCGAATTTGGTAAACGATTCCAGTTCTTCAAACTGTGCATAAAACAGTTTAAGCGGTCCGACGACTGATTTATATGCCGGAAGCTGTGCATCACCGCCGACACGTGATACGGACTTTCCTGTGTCGATTGCCGGCATCAGTCCTTTTTGAAACATTGGTGCCGAAAGATAGATTTGTCCGTCGGTAATCGAAATAATGTTGGTCGGAATATAGGCGGAAATATTGCCGGCTTCCGTACATACAATCGGCAGAGCTGTCAGTGAACCGCCGCCTTTCTGTGCGCTGAGTTTGGTGGCGCGTTCCAAAAGTCGGGAGTGAATATAGAAAATATCGCCCGGATAAGCTTCCCGTCCCGGCGGCCGTCTGAGCAACAGCGACATTTGTCGATAGGCGCGGGCGTGGTTGGTTAAATCATCATACACCACGAGAACATCACGCCCTTTCTCCATAAAATATTCACCGATAGATGTTGCGGCATAAGGGGCAATAAACTGCATACCGGCCTCGTCGTCGGCGGTTGCCGAAACAATAATTGTTTGCGCGCTTACGCCATACTTTTGTAAATCGTCAATGACGCTTGCCACTGCCGAATTTCGTTGGCCGACGGCGCAATAAATGCAAATGACGCCGTTGCCTTTTTGATTGATGATTGCGTCGAGTGCAATGGCAGTTTTACCTGTCTGCCGGTCACCGAGAATCAGCTCGCGTTGACCGCGTCCGATCGGTGTAAAGGCATCTACGGCTTTAATTCCTGTTTGCAACGGTGTATCAACCGGCGCACGGTCCATAATCGGCACGGCTTCAACTTCTACCGGACGGCGTTCATCATAAGCATACGGTCCTCTGCCGTCAAGCGGTTCGCCGAGCGGGTTAATGACACGGCCGAGCATATTTTCACTCACAGGTACATCTAAAACGTGTCCGGTACGGGTGACGCGGTCGCCGGCCTTGATTAAATCCGGATTGTCCAGAAACACAACACCGACCGAATTGCGATTCAGTGTTTGCACCATTCCCTGAACATTGTGCGGAAAACTCAGCATCTCGTCCATTTGCGCATTTTCCAAGCCGCTGACAACGGCGGTGCCGGCGGAGATTGACTGAACGATGCTGACTTCTTCTTTTTTCAGTTCGGCCTCGGTTGCGTCAATTGTCTGTGCGATTGCTTCAAAAGCCTGCTTTGACTTAATCATTTTTCACCTCTGCTTAAGAGTTGTTGCACGGTTTTATTCATATTCTGCCGAAATTCAAGCAAATAGTTTTCAAAATTCCACGCCACGAGCTGTTCGTCGGCAATGATGCAAACGCCGCCGATAAGTTCGGGCTTTGTTTCGTACACAAATTCTGTATCTGTATGGAGTAACAGGTTTTTGCGTAAAAATTCTTCAAGTTCGGTTCGGAGTTTTTTATCCAACTGCAACGCCGATTGAATCTCAATTTGCTTTTTTGGCGCAAAAGCATTGATATATTCTTGCTTGTCGGTGACGGATAATGCCGAAATTTTCTGCATCAGCCGATTTACGGCGGCTTTGTTTAAATCGACATCGGCAAGCTGTTGCATTGCCTTATATGCAAACAAATTGAAATATTGTGCCGCCGCTTTTTGCACGGATAAATCAAAATTTTGTTGTTCTGATTCCAAGCGTTTGCGCCATTGTTCACGTTTTTGTCGATATTCTTCTTCAGCCTTTTGTTTAAGTTCTTCTGCCAATACGGTTGCATCCTGCTGCGCTTTTTCGAGTATTTTCTGTTTCTTTTTTTCTAAGCGCTGAGCTGTTGCCAAACTTGCCGTTTCTGCTTGAACGGCCTTCTGTCGGGCATCTTCGGCTGCACTGATTTCATCGGCAATCAGCTTTTGCCGCGCTTCTACGGCTTTCAATACCGGCAAATATAAGAATTTGCGCAACAAAAACAGCAAAATAAGCAGGTTTAAAATCTGCGCAATCAGCGTGAACACATCAATTTCCATCGTCCCTCACTTTAATTTGCTATTGGTTGACGGCATAGTTCCAAAACGGATTGGCGTAAAGTGCCAAAAAGGCAATCAATAATGCGTATAACGCCGTTGTTTCGAGCATTGCCAATGTTACAAACATTGTTGAACGGATACGTCCGGCCTCGTCCGGCTGCTGTGCCATTGCCGTCAGAGCGGCCGCCGCTGCCTGTCCTTCACCGAGAGCCGAGCCCAAGCTGCCGATACCCATACAGATGCAAGCTCCCAAAACCGAAACAGCACCGATAATTGCATAAGAATCCATAGTTTTTCTCCTTTTCTTTTATAAATTAAACTTTCTCGTTTTCCGCACGTACGCTTGACGTATAAACAAGCGCCAGCAGTGCGAAAATATATGCCTGAATCGAACCCGTCAACAAACCTAAAGTCTGCATTGTCAGCGGAGCCACAAACGGAATGAACGCGCTTAGAATCCCCGCAAACATTACACCGCTCAGCATATTGCCGAACAAACGCAACCCCATTGCAAATACCGAAAACACTTCGCTGAAAATGTTCATCGGCAATAACAACGGAACCGGTTCGATAAATTTTTTCAAATATCCCTTTATTCCGGCGTTTTTAACCGAAAAATACGGAATGGCAATAAATACCGTCAGTGCCAACGCCATTGTAGTGCTTAATGAAGCGGTCGGCGGGCGGAACCACGGAATAAAGGTCAGCAGATTTGCCGTAAAAATAAAACAAAACAATCCGAGTGCCATCTGAAAGTAGCCGTTTTGTGCCGAACCGCTGGTTTCTTTGGATTCTTTTTGCATCCAGAGTACCAGCATCTCAAGCAAAGTCTGCAATTTTGAAACATCTTTACCGTGACTTATATGTCGTGTGGCAAGCATTGATACAAGCGTAATTACCGCAATCACAATCCAAGAATTGAAAATAGTGACATTGATATCGAAATTGCCGATTGAAATCAGCTTAATCGCATCAAAACTTTCCAAACCGATGGCCTTATCAGACCACGGCAAATCAAGCCAATGTGAAAAATCTGCTTCAAAGTTCATTTTTTGCCTTTTCCTCCGTTTGCGAGATATTTTCATTGTCGGATTTTTCAATGATGAATTTGCCTTTTTCTTTCCATATAATCGCGACTTTGGTTAAGAAAAACGTGCCGATATAAAGCAATATCACTGCCACGTTGCGATGTCCGATGAGCACCAGAACGCCGAAAAATAAAGCAATTCGGCATAATGCAGTCAGACCGAAAAGCCGGAATTTGTGGCTGGTTTCGCTCATTTTGTTGACTGTCCAACGCAAGCTGTAAAAATAGATAATACCGACAATAATACCGCAGATTGCCGCTGTGATAAGCCGCCAATTTTCTGCCTGTTGCCACATCAGTTCCAACGATCCGTTACTCATTTTTTTATCTCCTTATTCTTAATAACGTTCGATTTCGCCTCAAGTTCATCAATTTTTTTGTTTTCAATGTTTACCCACATATATGCGTTGAAGGCGCCCCAGACAAAGCCGACAAACAGCAGTGATAATCGCCACGAAAAGCGTTGCGGCAATACATCGTCCAACCAGCCGCCGAGCCAAATTCCGAGCAGAATCGGCATAATAATCACACCGCCGAGGGAGGCAATCATTCCGAAATGAGTGCTCCATCGCCGATATGGACGCCGTTTGAGAAGTTCGGCCTTATGAATCAAATCATCGCGTACTTTGAGGTTTTGCGTCTTTTCAAATTCCACCATCAAAATCTCCTCTGTTCAGCTGTCCGAATCCGCGTATGATACCGAGTTCCAAACGTGCCATTGCACTGTTGATTTCTTTGCGTTGTTCATCATTTTGTTTAAATTCGCGTTCGATTACGTTTGTAAGCTCATCAAGTGTTTCGCCGGCAACGGCATTTTGCGCCGTGATTGTGACGGTATCGCCTTTTTTGACGACAATGCCGCGATGACACGCCACATATTTTTCCGCACCTGTTTCTGTGGTGTAACTGACAATATTTGCCTCCATTGCCGATGCGAAATCAACGTGTTTCGGCAACAGAGTGTAATAACCGTTTAAGGTCTCAAAATTTACCTTATTGATTTTGCATTTCAGCACTGTGCCGAGGGGTGTAAAAACCGTCAGTTTCATCTTTTATGCACTCTCCTTTAAGGCTTGTTCATAAGCGGCTTTTTTATCTTTTGTTTTTTCGAGCACCTCGTCTATATCGCCGACCATAAAGAAATCGTTTTCCGACAAATAGTTAAATTCGCCGGATAAAATGCGTTCACAGCCTTCGATTGTTTTTTCCAAATCAACCGACCGGCCTTCCATTCCGGTAAATTGAAATGTTGTATAAAACGGTTGCGTTAAAAAGCGTTCAAGTTTACGTGCCGTTAAAACGGTTTGTTGGTTGCGTTCCGGTAACTCGTCAAAGCCGAGCATTGCGATAATATCTTTAAGTTCTTCATATTCTGCCAAACATTTGCGTACCGCAATCGCAACTTTGTAATGGCGTTCCCCCACGATTTGCGGCACCAGCATATTGGAGGCCGATGTCAGCGGGTCTACTGCCGGATACAGACCTTGTGCCGCCCGTGCACGTGATAATACAATGCTTGATGATAGATGCGCAAAAGTATGCACGGCTGACGGGTCCGTAAAGTCGTCTGCCGGCACATAAACAGCTTGAATCGATGTAATTGCCGCATCGGCGGTGGAAGAAATGCGTTCTTCGAGTTCTGCAATATCCGTGCCGAGCGACGGTTGATAGCCTACGCGCGACGGAATTTGTCCGAGCAAAACGGAAACTTCGGAGCCGGCTTGCACAAATCGGAAAATATTATCAACGAGCAACAGCACATCTTTCTTTTCTTTATCACGGAAATATTCTGCCATTGTCAGTCCGGTCAGCGGCACGCGAAAACGTACCCCCGGCGCTTCATTCATTTGTCCGAACACCATAACGGTTTTATCTAAAACGCCGGCTTCTTTCATTTCGCGATAAAGCTGTTCGCCTTCGCGTGAACGTTCGCCGACGCCGCAGAAAATGCTTGCGCCTTCATAACGTCCGACCATATTGTTAATCAGCTCGGTAATCAGTACGGTTTTGCCGACACCGGCACCGCCGAACAAACCGGCTTTGCCGCCGCGTTCCATCGGTGCAAGCAAATCGATTGCCTTAATACCGGAAATAAAAATTTCGGACGAAGCTTTGCGTTCGCTGAGCGGTACGGCTTCGGCGTGTATGGATTGCATCGGTGCGTCTTGTATGGCGGTCCCGTTATCAATCGGCTGACCGAAGATGTTAAACATACGCCCGAGGACTTTATCGCCGACCGGCACCTTAATCGGGTGTCCGCTGTCAATGACTTCCGTATGTCGCGCCAAACCCTGTGTCGGTCCCATCACCAACGCACGCACGGTGGTCGGATTGAGATATCCTTGAACTTCTGCTGTCAGATTGCCGATTTGTAAGGCGTTATGCATTGCCGGCAATTTATGCTCGAAAATCGCTTCTATAACACCGCCGTTGATTGCCGCAATATATCCGATATTTTTTTGTTCTGTCATATTTTCTCCGTTTTGTGTATTTAAATAATACCACTGAAGCATATTTCCACTCTTAAACCAAAGAATATATGCTTTCGGTTAACTTTATCTTAAAGGAGAACAAAAATCGACAGTTCAGAAAAGTCCTAAAATTGCTTCGATAATCGGCTTATCGGCGGGAGCAAAGTCGTATTGCGGCAAATCTTTCGGGTTGACCCATTTATATTGTTCGTGTTCCAAAACAACCGGAATATCCTTACTCTTGCAGGTTGCCCAAAAAGAATGCAGAATAATGGTGCCGAAGTCATAATCGTATGCGGAATCCACAAAATGTTCGCGTACAAAAATTTCAAGCTGCATCTCTTCCATCAGTTCGCGTTTAAGGCATTCTTCCAGCGTTTCGCCGATTTCCAACTTGCCGCCCGGAAACTCCCATTTATACTCAAGGCTTTTGCCGTGTTTACGCTGTGCAATCAATAACAGTCCGTCACACATAATCAATCCGGCTGCCACATCTCGCTTGGATTTTGGGGCAGAGATTGTGTTTTGCGCTTTTTTGAGTACAGGTTGGTTTTTTATCAGAATTTTTCCGTTTTTTGTTTTGATAATCATTTTGTTTCCTTTGGATATATTAAAAAAGCCGCAATACAGCGGCTCAGAGTGTGAGAACCCGTTTTTTTAAGCGTCTTTATGACGGAAGGTGATGCGACCTTTGGTTAAGTCATAAGGTGTCATTTCAATATCCACTTTATCACCGACCATAACACGAATACGGAATTTACGCATTTTGCCTGCTGTATGCGCCAAAATTTCGACACCGTTCTCCAGTTTGACCCGAAACATTGCGTTCGGCAGTTTTTCAACCACTTCGCCGGTCAGTTCTATCAATTCTTCTTTACTCATACAAAAACCTCTGCAATATTAAACTTGCCTTTGGTATAATCGCATAAAATGCAATTTGCAAGCAATTTTTGAAACATTTGCGCAGAATCTGTTGTTTTTAATACATAACTTTGTTTAAATAAAGGCCGTATGCCGGTGCACTGATGCCGGCCTTGGTCCGGTCGCACGCCTCTAAAATGCGTTTGACGTCTTCCGGCTTTAATTTGCCGCATCCGACCTGCATCAATGTGCCGACCATATTGCGTACCTGATGATAAATAAATGAGCGTGCTTCTACTGTAAACACAATTTCGTCGCCGGTGCGCTCAATATCAAGTCGGTCCAAAGTTTTCAGCGGCGATTTTGCTTGACACCCCGAACCGCGGAACGAGCTGAAATCGTGATGTCCGAGCAGGTATTGCGCACCCAGACGCATTTTTTCTACGTTGAGCGGATAAGTGACGTGCCAGACGCGATTGAGCAGAAGCGGACTGGCACCGCGTCGATTTAAAATCCGATAAATGTAACCGCGTCCTTTGGCTGAAAAACGTGCGTGAAAATCATCGTCGACTTTTTCGGTTTTAATTACGCTGACCGGAGCCTGAAGTTCGCGCAACAGTGCATTCAGGCTTTCTTGCATTTTGTATTCGCTTAAGTCAAGTTCAAGGTCAAAATGTGCAACCTGCCCGAGTGCGTGAACACCGGCATCGGTACGGCCGGCGGCAAATACTTCGGTGGTCTGATGCGAGAAACCGACAATGGCGTTTTCAAGAAACTCTTGAACGCTTGCACCGTCTTTTTGTTTTTGCCAACCGACCAAATTTGTGCCGTCATATTCTACCGTGATTTTGTATCGCATATTTCTTCCTTTTGTGTTTATGTGCCGATTATACACAAAGAGTTTTGCGCGTCAATAAAATAAAACATTTACTTTTACCGAAGCTGTCGTTATATTAAAAGAAATTTTTACAGGGAGAACAAAAATGCATAATACACAGAATGTAACTTCTGATTTGGTTTGGCTCGGCGCTAATGACCGTCGTCTGGCTTTGTTTGAGAATGTTTATCCGATTCCGAACGGCATTTCTTATAATTCGTATTTGTTGCTTGATGAAAAGACAGTGCTTTTTGATACTGTCGATGCGGCCGTACGCCAGCAATTTTTTGAAAATCTGCAATTTGCGCTGAACGGCCGCTCGCTTGATTATATCGTTATTCATCATATGGAGCCGGACCATTGTGCCGAATTGGCGGCACTTTTGCAACAGCACACGGAAACAACCGTTGTTTGTAATGTGCAGACAAAGAAAATGATTGAGCAGTTTTTTGATTTAAATCTGCCGACAGAAAAATATTTGCCGATTAAAGAAGGCGATTCGCTCAACACCGGCAGACATACGCTGAACTTTGTTGCCGCACCGATGGTGCATTGGCCGGAAGTTATGATGACATACGATGCAACCGACAAGATTTTGTTTTCGGCGGACGCATTCGGAACTTTTGGTGCGCTTAACGGTAATATTTTTGCCGATGAAGTGCCGTTTGAAAGCACTCATTTATATGAGGCACGTCGATATTATACCAATATTGTCGGAAAATACGGTCCGCAAGTTCAAAATGTGCTCAAAAAGGCCGGTGCACTTGATATTGCAATGATTTGTCCGTTGCACGGTTTTGTTTGGCGCAAAGACTTAGATTTCATCATCGGAAAATATGCCAAATGGTCGGCATACGAACCGGAAGATAAAGAGGTTGTGATTGCGTATGGTTCAATTTACGGCAATACGGCCAATGCTGCCGAAATCTTGGCAACCAAACTGGCAGAAAGAGGTGTGCGCAACGTGCGTGTGTATGATGTTTCTGTCACACATCCGTCATATATTATCAGTGAAGCATTTCGCGTTTCGGCTCTGGTGTTTGCCGCACCGACTTATAACGCCGGCATTTTTGTTAATACGGATAATCTGTTGCGTGAACTGACAGCGCATAATTTACAAAATCGCACAATCGCTCTGATGGATAACGGTACGTGGGCGCCGCTGGCTGCCAAACAAATGGCAGATGAAATTGCCAAGTGGAAAAATTGTACGGTTTTAGAACCGAAAGTGTCGCTGAAGTCGGCGCTTAAAAAAGAGCAAATTGCGGAGATTGAGGTGCTTGCCGATGCTTTGGTGCAAGCATTGCGGGGGTAAATAGATAAATTAACGATTTACTAAACAAAAGAATATATGATATATTGTTGTATATACAAACTTTAGGAGATTTTTGATGAAAAAATATATTGCAGAATTGTTCGGAACATTTGTTCTGGTATTTGTCGGTTGCGGTACGGTTGTATTTTCCGCGCCGTATCTTGATTATGTCGGAATTGCCTTGGCATTCGGCTTGGCTTTGACGGCAATGGCATATTGCGTCGGTCCGATTTCGGGCGCTCACGTAAATCCTGCCGTGACACTCGGTGTGCTGACAGCCGGTCGGATGAGCCTGAAAGATGCTATCGGCTATATTATTTTCCAGTTTATCGGCGCAACGCTCGGCGCTGCCGTTTTATATTATATGTTGAGCGGAAAAATTAACGGTTACAACATTGCCGTCGGCGGTTTGGGTCAAAACGGTTGGGGCGAAAATTACGGCGGCGGATATAATTTTGCGACGGCTGCGATTTTTGAACTGATTGCGACATTTATTTTTGTTAAGGTAATTTTGAAAGTAACCGAAGGTGATTTGAAAATTGCCGGTGTCGTTATCGGCTTGACACTTGCCGTGTTACATATTTTGGGATTGGCAATCACGGGTGTTTCGGTTAATCCGGCGCGCAGCTTCGGTCCGGCTTTGTTTGTCGGCGGTCAGGCAATGGCACAATTATGGCTGTTCCTGATTGTTCCTTCGGTTGCCGGTATTTTGGCCGGTATTTGCTCTCGTTGCTGCTGTTGCGGTTGTTGCGGCGGTGCGTGCAAAACAGAAGAAAAAGCTCGTTTGGTAGAAACGCAAGCGGCTGAAAAACCATCCGGTCAGCACAGACGCGGTCCTGCTCATCGCGGTGGTCCGCGCAGAAGTCCGAGAACGCAAAACAGAGCTTAATTCGGTTATAAAAAATTATTCTGTTGATTAAGGCAATTTTGTTAAACAGAACTTAAAAAATCAAAAGCACTCTATTTAGTGAATAGGGTGCTTTTTTGTACTTTAATGTGTTACATATTTTCAAACGAGGCTATTTTGCACCGTGCGGCAGACGGCCGGCGTGCCCGCCGTAGCCCATACCGACTTTGCGCCCGATACTCATAATTTTGGCACCGATACAGGTTTTACAATGAAGCGGTGTGTCGTCTACGCAAATCTTTCCCGGATATAACTCATAGAGTTTGCGATATTCACCTTCGGTCACATTCGGCATTACCACGTTGGCACCGCTTTGCAGAGCCAGAATTCGACCGCGCGGATGCAGACTTTCCATCGCTGTTGTTGCCGGAATATTTATGTCCGGCAGCAACAAACGCATAACCGCCATCGTGCGCCGTGCCAAATCCAATGTTCCGCCGGCTTCATCTTTGAGCGGTGTCTGCGGGTGCGGAATAAATGGTCCGATGCCCGACATATCAACGCCGATTTCTTTTAAATAAATCAAATCGTCGGCAATCGATTCAATGGATTGATTCGGTAATCCGACCATAATACCGGAGCCGAGTTCATAGCCGATTTCTTTAAGCGCCATCAGACATTCGTGCCGATTTTGCCACGTCATATTCGGGTCGAGCCGATGATATAAATCTTTGTCCGTTGTTTCAATGCGAATCAAATAGCGATCGGCACCGGCATCGAACCACGCTTTATAATCGCCATACGAACGTTCGCCGACCGAAAGAGTGATGGCGACATCAAATTTTTTGATTGCTTCGACAATGCGGCACAAACGGTCACGTGTAAACCACATATCTTCACCCGATTGCATTACAATGGTCTTAAATCCCATTTCGGCTGCCTTGCGTGCGGTATCAACCAATTCTTCTTCGCTCATACGATAACGTGCAAGCTGTGGGTTTCCGCGGCGGATTCCGCAATACATACAGTTATTGCGGCAGATGTTTGAAAATTCGATTAAACCGCGCAAATGCACTTCGTCACCGACATACTCTCGGCGTACGGCATCAGCCTTCTTGAACAAATCGTTCTGATTTTGCTCATCAGACAATAATCGGATAATTTCTGCTCTTTCAAGTTCCATAAGCAATAGCAATTAAAACGTTAAACCTATTTAATAATTTTATAATTGTAAGCATAAAATTTTTAATTCGGGACTAATTTAACATATCAAAAAAATATTGTCAATCCTATGTATTGGCGCGCTTACCGTACTCTATCAGCCGATGACGCACCAAGCCGCGCAAAGATACTTCCGGACGGGCACCGTAGTGGGTAATCACTTCCGCTGCCGTAATGCCGCCGATGGTGGCGCAAGTTCCTAAACTGCGGCCGTGCGATAAGCCGTAGAGGAAGCCTGCGGCGTATAAATCACCGGCACCGGTCGAATCGACCACATTTTCTATTTTTTCTGCTTCAACAAAGATTTTCTCGCGTCCGTGCACCACCACCGAACCGCGGCTGTCACGTGTGACGGCGGCAATATTGACAAGCGGTTTGATTGCATCAAGCGCCGTTGCCAAGTCGTCTGTTTCAAACAAAAGTTTGAGTTCTTCTTCATTGGCAAACAGAATGTCTACATATTCGGCAATCATTTTAAGCATCGGTGCACGGTGCTTTCTGATGCACGATTTGGCCGACACGCTGAAAGCAATTTCACGACCGTGTTTATGTGCCAGCTCGCAAGCCTTAAACATTGCTTTTTGCTCACTCGGTTCGTCCCACAAATAACCTTCCAAAAACAAAAATTTAGACTCACTTATTGTTTTTTCATCAATATCTTCTTCACTCAGTTTACGTGCCGCGCCGAGATATGTAAACATTGAGCGTTCGGCATCGGGCGTTACCAATACCACACTGCGGCCGGTTGCCGGTCCTTCCGTCAACGGTTCGGTGAAAAAATCAATGCCGGCCATTGCAATGTTGCGCTGAAAAAGTTGTCCGAGCTCATCATCGTGCACTTTGCCGATATAAGCGCAATCGGCACCGAGCGAAGCCATACCGGAAACGGTGTTTGCCGCCGCGCCGCCCGAAACTTGCAGTTCCGGAATAACATCGGCATAGATTTTGCCTGCGTCAAGTGCTTCCACCAATGTCATCGAGCCTTTATCCAAACCGCGTTCGGTCAGAAATGTATCGCCGACTTTAGCTAACACATCGACGATTGCGTTGCCGATACCTACCACATCATAAACCGTTTCTGCCATAGTTCCTCCTTTAAATATGTAAAATCACTCCGACTATTGCCGATGCCGCAATAAAATAAATCGGACTCTTTTTAATCAGTCGCATTGCTACCAGCAACCCGAGCATTATGCCGAGTGATTTATAATCGGTTATCGTTTCTTGAGCTATACTCCATCCGGCAAATAAAATCAAGGCTAAAACCGCAGGTCGTAAACCTGACAGAATTTTGTTGATATTCGGATTATTCTGCCATTTGTTTAATGCTTGAGCAATAAAGTAAATAACAATCATCGACGGCAGAACTTCGCTCAGTGTTGCCGCCAACGCACCGCATATACCGGCTGTTTTGTAACCGGCGTATGTTGCCATATTGATTCCGACCGGTCCGGGTGTGGACTGCGATACGGCAATCATATCCGCCAATTCGCCGGACGTAAACCAACCGTATTCTTCTGCTAAGTCAAACAAAAACGGTACCGTTACCAGACCGCCGCCGATGGCAAATAAACCGATTTTGAAAAATTCATAAAAGAGTAGGGCGTATATCATTTTTGTGTTCTCCGCAAATCCGGAATAAATGCCGCAAGCGCCGCCAAAATCACAATTGTAATTGCCGACAGATTAAAGAGCCACAGCAAAAGGGCAGCGGCTGTAAAAACAATATATCCGCGAATTCCTTTAACGCCTTTTTGCCACATATCCCATACGGTATCGATGATTAAAGCAATCACACCGATGCGAATGCCGCCAAACGCCCATTGTACATATTGATTGTCCATATATTGCCGCAAAAGCGCCGCCACCAGAACAATAATGATAAGCGATGGCGAAATAACGCCGAGGGTAGCACTGACCAGTCCGCTGAGTTTGTGCAGTTTATAGCCGATAAACGAAGCGGCATTTACGGCAATAATACCCGGAGTGCATTGCCCGATGGAATAATAATTGAGCAACTCTTCTTCTGTCAGCCATTTTTGTTTTTCAACCGCTTCTTTTTTTAAAATGGGTAGCATTGCATAACCGCCGCCGAATGTAAATAATCCCATTTTGAAAAAAAGTGCGTATAATTTCCAAAGACTTATCATATTTCTTTTCTTTGACGGAGCGTTTTTCTTATAAGCTTTTATATACATCTTTGCGATTGTTTTCAAGTTTTAATTTACAGGTTATTACCTTTGACCTTATATTTGTATATGTCGAAGCTGTGGTTATATCGGCGAACCTGTCTTCGGAATCCGGTTTTTATTAACAAACAGCCTTCTTAGCGATACTCCTATCAGTAAAATTTTTCGTTTTCCGGCTATTTATCTTTACTTTTCCGTGATTGCATTGATTCCTGCATTGCCCGAATGTGTATTTCTCCGATATAATCATTCCGTTGCCGAATGTTTAAAAAACTTGTATGTTTGGCGTGAGTGTGATAAGTTCAATAAAAAACTTAATTTAGGAAAATAACAATGCAAAAAATATGGTATTGGATTAAGCGTATAATAATTCTTGCAGTGTTTTCACTTGTAATATCGTGGCTGACGGCATTTCTTTCTTTTACACTGTTCTGTCATTTTTATGACTTAAACGATATTTCAAATATTGAAATACTTAAAATGTTTGAACATAAAGAAGATTTGTTTTTTGATTGCTTTTGGAGTGATGCGTTCATTGCATTTTTGATAATGAATATTATGGGATTCCCTTTATTAAGAAGTTATAACTTTAAAACTGCTAAATTTGCGGTTTTGAGCATCGTCAGTTACCTTTTGTTATTTTTGCTTTTGCTTTTTTTTGCATAAGGCTTGAGGCTTTCTTTCCTATATTTAACGATTAGCAGATATAGCACCTGCGTAGCACCGAAAAGATTTGGTGTAATTTAGGATAAAATATAGGTTTGAGAGAATGAACTCGGTGGGATTGGCTTTGCCGCCCCACCGCTTCTGCTGTTGGTTCTACGTCAAAGGCAGGGGCAAAGAGTATAAGATTACGCAGGAACTGATGGAGTTGATGAATGAGAAAATGTGCAAATATAAGGACTGTAAGCAGCGATTAGTGCCGAAGTTACTGAAGTTTATAGAATTATTAAAAGAATGTGGATTTGAATTATTCAGAAAATTAGGAAGAACGATGGAATATTGGCAAGAGGAGATAGGAAGAATGTTTAGATTTACCAGAACAAATGGAATTACCGAGGGATTTCACAGGAAAATGAAGCTGATACAAAGGCGAGCGTATGGTTTTAGAAATTTTGAAAATTATCGCTTGCGTGTTAGAATTTTATGTGCTTAAA
>JAFVBL010000005.1 GCA_017479985.1 Alphaproteobacteria bacterium
AGTTAAAATTCATCAGGTTGACCTCGTAATTAAAGTTTAAGCACATAAAATTCTAACACGCAAGCGATAATTTTCAAAATTTCTAAAACCGTACGCTCGCCTTTGTATCAGCTTCATTTTCCTGTGAAATCCCTCAGTAATTCCATTTGTTCTGGTAAATCTAAACATTCTTCCTATCTCCTCTTGCCAATATTCCATCGTTCTTCCTAATTTCCTGAATAATTCAAATCCGCACTCTTTTAACAATTCAATAAACTTCAGTAACTTCGGCACTAATCGCTGCTTACAGTCCTTATATTTGCACATTTTCTCGAGAAACCACTATACATCAGCACTTTTGAAAACAGCAAAAATACCCCATATAAAAAAATGTTAAACTTTGTGCGGATTCCTAACATTGTTTAACATTTATACCGGATTGGCTAAAATTACTTCTTTTTATTCAAAAATACATTACGAGTTGCTAAAATTAACGCAAACAAAACTCCGACAATGTTTATAGCGCTCACACCTCTCGTGATGTATATTTGAACTTTTTCACTCAAAGAAATGAATTCAGTTGGCCCTAAAACAAATAAATCAAAAGCAAATAAAAAATATCCTACTAGTCCGATATAATATAAATATATTGAGAACTTAGGAGACTTATTCGTAAATTTTTGCAAAAAGGTAATTTTTTTGCCAAATAAAATCATAAAAAAGAAGATAACAAACAAAATAAAAAAAATCGTTGATAGATTGCTTGCAAAACCACCCACCAAATCAATAATATAGCCTATCACAAAATAAAGTCCTCCTAATACGCATATTTCTTTTGTTTTTTCATTCATTTGTTATCCTCCTTACTTGGATTTACTATATGTAGATTGTTTATTAAAATCAAGTTTTATTTGAAACAATCTGCCTCATTCATAGCATTGTAGATATTTGTTAGTCCATTAGCTACTTTATCTCCGGCCACAATTCCATTTACATACGTACCCACTCCAGGTATTGCAGATAAAACCTTTTTCATAATATAATTTGAAACTATATTACCATTTTCTACTAACTTAGGATTAGGCGAAATTTGATAATTAGATATTGTATTATATGCTATATTAGAAGGCGTACAATCTTGTCTATACCTATTCTGATAATTACGTTGTCCGAAATAATCTTGCTTAACACTATTATAAGCATTATGTACGGTGTCATAAGTGTTGCTTATAAAATTTGCGAAATTGTTGTTGTATTTTTGCAAATTATTACTCGGCATTGTTATTTGTTGTTCAGAACCCGCAGGCATACGTATTTGCGGAACATCATTATTTTGTGTTTGCACCGGTGGCGGCGGAGTATTACCATAAAGCTGTTTATAGTTATACTCGTCATTTTCATAAAGATAGTTCTGTATTTCGTTAGCAAATGGATTTGGTGAATTCTCACTTGGCACATCGATTTCTTTCATATCAGCAAATCTATCAGTTCCGCGTGGGTCAAGATAATACCATTCGCTTTGTCCGGGTTTAGGATCTGTTCGTCATACCGGACGTTTGCCGAACATCAATTCTCTTGTAAAATTTGTATTCATATTTATCTCCTATTATTAAAGTGTTAATTTTACATTTTTACTCTAACAATAAGATTTCTTCTCGTCTAGAACCCATAGTTTGTGGCAGGTGCTCGTTGCATTCTATAGGTACTTTTTAAACTCCCGATTATTTTCTTGAGCCAGTCCGATTAGTTTATGGTGTTGATTACTTTTTTTATAAGGTATTACAATATTTTCATTATTTTCTAAAAACCAACGCAAAAATTCACTGGCTTTTAATACAAGTCCCGCTTTTTTATATTCCATAAATCTTTCTTTTTGAACTTTTTTAAAATACTCCCGAAAAGGTGCATACTTGTTGTCTCGGGCCTTGCCGCGTTTTTTGGCTTGTGCTTTGCGATCTTCCGCAACAATAGCTTCAAATGTAGTGGCATAAAGCTTTCCCCAGTCTTCTCTTGCTTCTTCCAACATATCCGCCGCCCAAGATAAAATCTGTTGCTGAAACTCTTTGTTTTGGTGCAAATACTCATTATGTAGGCACATTGCATCAAATTTCCGCAAAACCGTAATCGGTATAATTTCTTTATAATCCATCTCTACTCCTTTATATATAAGATTTATATTATATAGTTAGGAAACAAAATTCCAAAACACAAGTAGTTTTAATATTTAAAATGATTATACATCATCTTACATATCAGAACAGGAGCCATTTATTTGAGTGAGCGCCGAGTGGGTGAGCAAGAAACAGTTGACGACTTCACCAATAACTTTAAATCAGCTCGTTTTTTTAATGAAAATGCTAGAAGCCTTTACCGGCAAAAGAAAAAACATTTAAATTCAACAACTTAAAGTTACGCAGAATCAATACCTTAAACAAATTTGTAATCAGTGGGTCGGGAGTTCGAGTCTCTCTGTCGGCACCAATAGAAAAAGCTTGTCCTTGCGGCAGGCTGTTGTGCGCTTTCAACGAAACGGGTAGGGTTTATATTGCTTTTAACAGCACATTATAAAAAACAAATCCCCGCCGAACATATAATGTTCAACAGGGATTTGTTTGAAAGACCGTTTAACCGCGTTTCAGCTCTTCTTCGACATCGGCCAACCAATCATCGGCATCACGACCGAGCTTTGGTGTGGCAACAATTTGCTTTGTAATCTGCCAATGCGAATTGTGCTTTTCCATTGTGACTTCAACCGGATCGCCGGCAGCCAGAAATGTGAGACTCTCAAGCAATGAAAGCTTGTCGATACCGGAGCAATCCACCTTGATTGTGATTCTTTCACCGATTCTGAGTTCTCGACCGTCGATGGCGGTGGAGCTTGAATCAATGGTAAGCATAAACAGATGCTGGCGCTGCAAATAGTTCGCGCGTGCCACAACACCCTTAATGACGGCAAAACTTTCAGCCGTTTGAGGGGTTACTTTTGTTGCAGGTTCTTTCATTTGTGCCATAAAACAATAATACTCCGCCTTTTCGGAGGTTTTTAAATAAATAATATATAATTGAGAGTTATTTTAGACAATTTAAAAATATTGTCAAGGTTCTTTCGGTAATTTTTTCAATTTCTGCGGTGTGCCGCGCAACAGGGCTACAATTTCGGGATTACCGCGTGTCAGAGCATAATCAAGTGCGATTTTTCCGCTGTTGTCTGTAATTGATTTATCTGCGCCGAGTTGGAGCAAGGTTTGGCAAACCGCCGGATTTTTATTCTGCCACGCCGCATACATCAATGCCGTGCAACCGTAAACGTCAACAGCATTGATTTCTGTTCCGAGCGTTGAGAGCATTTGTATAACTTTCGGATTCGCATTGCTCCACGCGGCATACATTAAGAGGGTCCAACCGTATTTGTCTGTGGCGTTGATGTCGGCGCCAAACTCGGCAAGTTTACGAACCATTGAGGCATTTTTATTGTGTTTTGCCGCCAACATAGCCGGTGTTGCACCGTCGTTAATTCGAGTATCCACTTTAATTCCGGCAGATACAAACGCACGCACGATTTCAGGATTTTTGTTTCCGGTCACGGCAAACAAAAACGAGGTCATATCTTTGTCTGTTTTTGCGTGAACATCGGCACCGAGTTTCACCAACGTTTTGATGATGGCAGGGTCTTCGTTAAAATAGGCAGCATACATCAATGGCGTAAATCCGTTTTCGTCTTGTGCGTTTACATCGGCACCGGCTGCAGCAAGCATTTGAATGACAATCGGGCTGTTATGGTATCGCGAGGCATACATAAGCGGTGTTTGTTCATCGGTGTTTTCGGCATTGATATCTGCACCGAAAGAAGTTAAGGTTTGCGATATTTTGCGATTTTCACGGTTTAAGACCGCATACATCAACGGTGTCCAACCTTCATCGTCACGGGAGTTAATTTTGGCACCGAGTGCAATCAATTTGCGGATAACACGCGGATTTTTGTTGTTTAATGCGGCATACATCAGCGGAGTTACGCCGTTTTCATCAGATGACAAAATATCCGCGCCGGCAGTTATAGCTTTTGTTATGTCTTTTGCAGTTGCCCGCTGCCACCATTTTGAATTTAAAAAGTTGTTGTTTCGGTCATTCATTTTTATAAATCCGTATTTAATTTTGTGGCTATTTTAGCCAAATATTTCGATACTGTCAAAAATTTCTTTGACAATGTTTAAAAACTGTCCTAATTTTGTTTTCAGGTGCAAGAGATTGCGCTTAGGGCTTCGAAAACCCTAACTTTGAGATATGTAGTCGTGTGTGCATATACGACTTAAATATATATGCCGGCATTTGTCCTTTTTTGAGGGCGGATGTCGGCTCAATAAGGCTATATGCCGAATAGGCCGAGCCGATTCTCTATATATCTCAAAGACGGTTTTCGAACATCCGCCCGCTGTTTTCATACTGCGGGTTTTTTGTTTGTTTATGTAAAAAAGGAGAAAACATAATGTCTGTCAAAACAAAAGCGCTTGTTGCCTTAACTTTGCTGTTGCCGGCTTGCGGCACAATTTTCAGCGGCTCATCGCAAACCATTACTTTCGATTCCAATGTTAAAGAGAACATAGAAATTTATGCCAACGGCGCATTGGTATGTACCAAAACACCTTGCACGGTAGATATTGACCGCAGTTCCGGTTCAATGACTATTCTTGCCAAAGCCAAAGGCTACGAGGATGCCGTAATGCAAAATAAAGCCAAAATAAATACAGCATCTTGGGGAAATTTGCTCAGTGTTTACAGTTGGACAACCGATTTTGCCACCAGTGCAATGTGGAAATACAGCCAAGACGGCGTTTATATCAATATGCGCCCGAAGGAAAATCATAGCGCGCAAAATGAGCAGTTTGAAAAAGATTCAAATATCCGTCGGTTCGCATTATATAATTATGGCGAGCTCAGAGTCGGCAACCACGAATATTTGACGGCGTTGAAGGAGTTAACCGATAAAAATGAAAAAGCACTGGTCGCAATTATCAATCGGAGCAGCACCGAAGTCGAATTGGCGCATAATTTAACCGAAATATAGTTTGTTGCAAAAAATGCTTGCATATCAAATATTTTTGTTGTACAACGCATTTACTTTCGGCACCCCTGGAGGCTGAAAGCGTGTTAATTTTAATAAAGGAAAAAGAAAATGACAGATTATACTTTTAATGCTAAAAAGCGTGAAAAAGCAGGTAAGGGGGCAGCTCGTGCTTGTCGTCGTGAGGGCCGTATTCCTGCAGTAATTTACGGCGGTAAAAAAGATGTTGTGTTAATCAGCTTGGATCCGGTGGAAGTTTCCAAAGCTTTGGATATGGCTGATTTGTACAGCTCTGAAATTACCATTGATATTGACGGCAAAAAAACTAAGGTTGTATGTCAGGATGTTCAATTCCACCCTGTTTCAGACCAACCGATTCACGTTGATTTTATGCGTAAGTAAGAGGCAAAATGTTTTTGGTGGTTGGCTTGGGCAATCCGGGCGCGGAATACGCAAACACCCGCCATAACGTCGGATTTATGGCGGCTGATGAGATTCATCGCCGCTATAATTTTTCGGCATTTCGTTCCAAATTCAGCGGTTTGATTGCGGAAGGCAATATTGACGGTGAAAAAGTGTACCTCTTAAAACCGCAGACTTATATGAATCTTTCCGGCAACAGTGTGGTGCAAGCGGCAAATTTTTATAAGATTTTGCCGCAGGATATTGTTGTTATTCACGACGATATGGATTTACCGACCGATAAAATGAAGGCAAAAATCGGCGGCGGTTCGGGCGGACATAACGGGATTAAAAGCATCGATTCGTGCATTACGCCGAATTATAATCGGATTCGCATCGGAGTCGGGCATCCGATTGGCAAAAATGAGGAAAGTGTTGTTAATCACGTTTTATCCGGTTTTTCAAAAGCAGATAAAGAAAATGTTGAAAGCAATATTGATTTGGCGGTTGATTTGCTGCCGATTTTGCTGGAAAAAGGCATCGCCGAATTTTCAAATCAGCTCGGTATGAAATTGGCAAAAAGGTAGTTTATGATAAATGATTTAACCGTCGGACACCCGCTTAAACTTATTGTCGGCTTTGCTATTCCGCTGTTGCTCGGCAATTTGTTTATGCAACTCTATCAAATATCCGATATGATTATTGTCGGGCATCTCATCAGTGTTAATGCGTTGGCTGCAATCGGCGCATCGGCACCGATTTATATGGTGTTTCTGATGATTGCATTCGGGTTTACCGGCGGATTGACCGTAATTACGGCGCAACGTTTCGGGGCGCACGATGAAGATGGTGTACGCACATCGGTCTTTCATTGTTTGCTTGCCTCATTGGTGTTGAGCGTTGTTTTAACTTGCGGTTTGATAGTGTTTTTGAAACCTCTGTTGCATTTAACAAATATTCCGCCGGAGCTGTTTGAAGATGCTTATAAATTTATGTATGTAATGTGTTTGAGCACAGTGATGATTATTCTGTTCAATCTGCTTTCCGGCTTTATTCGTGCGCTTGGAGACAGTAAGACACCGCTGTACTTTTTGATTTTTTGCTCACTTATCAATATTGTTTTGAACTTTACGTTTATCAACTATTGCGGTTGGGGCGTGGTCGGTTCGGCAATGGGAACACTTGTGTCAAATTTATTGTCGGTTATTATTTGTTTTATTTATATGTGGCACAAATTTCCGTTGCTTCGTTTGCAAAAAGATTTTATGCATTATGATTTTGCCGTGATGCGCGAACACTTAAACATTGCTTTTCCGATGGCGATGCAATTTTCGATTTTGTCTTTCAGTATTATGATTATACAAAGCGTATGCAACTCCTTCGGGCCGGATGTCATTGCTGCGGTTGCCGCCGCATTTCGCATTGAACAATTTGCCACACAGCCTCTGTTGGCTTTGGGGCTTGCAATGGCAACATTTTCGGCGCAAAATTGGGGGGCGCATTTGCTTTCTCGTATTCGCCGCGGTGTTAAATATGCCTTCGTTATATCAACCGTTATCAGTATCTGCGGTTTTTTTGTTATGCGCAAAATCGGTGCGGATATGATAGCCGTATTTGTGGATACAGGCAACAATTCTACCGGTAATGATATTGCGTTCATTATTGAAATCGGGCGGCAATATTTATATATCAGTACAATGTTTTATTTCTTTTTGGGGTTGATTTTTGTGTTTCGCAACACCATACAGGGAATGGGCAAACCGATTTTGCCGCTGCTTTCAAGCATTACCGAGCTCTGCGTACGCGCGTTCAGTGCGATTTATCTGGCAAAAGTCATCGGTTATCGCGGGATTATGTATGCCGGACCTTTGGCGTGGTTTGCGGCCGGTATTCTGGTGGTTTGCGGTTACGGGTACTATATACGGAAATTCAGCAAAAACAATCCGTTTCGTTGGAAATTGGGTGAAGTAAAACAGCGTTTGCGCATCAACGGACCGATTGACTGAAACGGGGTTTATATGTTTTGTGCTGAAATGAAAAACATTTTGTATTTTTTACTTGCAAAATGCAAAATCGTGTGTTAAATAGGGCATAATTTGTAAATTTGGAAAATCAGAAAGGGGTGATTTAAGTGGTTCAAGTTACGGTTATCGGTAATGACGTCAACCAATCTTTGAAAATTTTGAAGAAGAAAATGCAAAGAGAAGGCGTTTTCCGTGAAATGAAGTTGCGCCGTTGTCACGAAAAGAACTGTGAAAAAAAGGCTCGCCGCAAGGCTGAGGCTGTTCGCCGTGCACGCAAGCAAATGCGTAAACGCTTAGATACCGAGGGTTTCTAGTCTGATTTAAATCACAACAAAACCTGCCTGTTTTAACGGCAGGTTTTTTGTGTAGAGGCGTTAAGGCAAATGTTATCGCAAAGAGGAAAACATCAGCACTTAATATTATGTATCCAAACCTTACTCTTTTGATGCGGTTTATAAATATAAAAAATGCTCCACCTCGAAATTACAATAAAAGAGCGTTTACTCAAACGAAATTTATGTCCGTCGTAAAACCAATTGATTATTTTTTTAAATTTTTTCATCTTACTCAGCATATTAGATATATTTTTTGCTTTTTAATACGGGAAAGTCCTCGTGTCAACTTTAAATTGTATTAAGAAAAAATATAAATATAATAATTGCGCCTGAAGAAAAATATATCAGGCGACAATTTTCCAAAAGCATTGAATTTAAATGATTTATTCTTCTGTCGGTAAATCTTCGTCAATTACGGAAATGGCTTTGACGGGACACGAATCGACCGCATCGTACACATCGTCCCACTTATCTTCCGGTGTTTCGGCATAAACTTCGGATATTCCTTCCGCATTGAGTTGAAAAACCTCCGGTACGGTACTTACACACAACCCGCAACCGATGCACAAGTCCGGATTTACATACGCTCTTTTCATAAGCTCTCCTTTCATTAAATTGCTCTAACGAAACATATAGTGTGTCTGTTTGGATTTTCAAGAATTAGCGTCCGCGCGCACCGGTTCGCATCATCGTTGTTCTGGTATTTGTTCTCTGCGGTGTTCTTGCTCTTGTTCGCTGCAATGCTTGTTGTGCACGGCGCGCCGATTGCGATAATTGCGCCTTCAGTGTATCACCGTAATTTCTGCCGGAAAAACAAGCGTTAATGCTGTCGTAAATGGCGGTAGGATTACTCAAATCAGCGGTTTTGACGGAATAACTGGCACCAATGTCAAGCGTTTCCAGATTGAGGGAATTTTTACCTTCACCGTTTAATTGATTTTGTCCCAAAAGATTTACGCTCTGATGTTTGCACGCCTTTGCAATGCCGAAAAAGCTGTATATCCGTAATCCATTCTTCTCTCTTATATTTCCCGATTCTATGTTCTGCCAGTATGTCCTCTGGAGGTGCGTTGTTGTACCGCCCGTCTTGTCTGAGCCTTCTTTTTGGTTGATGCTCTGCCTATAGTGCGCGGACTTGATACACGCGGATTAGGATATTGATGGTATGCCGTCTGATTTTCTGCCCGAACAAAACCGTTCACGGTCTGTTGCGCTTCAATAATTTTATTGGCAGCCATCTCTGCTGAGTGCATATTTATTCTCAGAATGGAATTATATACGTCTTGAGTGCTGATAAATAACAGTGATGTATTTTCTTTAGTATATTGATAACCGATTTTCAACATCGTCACACCGGCAACCGTGGAATTTTTAGTAAAGAAAACCTGAGGTTTCGGCGCATAATGTCCTCTGGAACCTCTGTTTCCTGTAACATTGGCCGAGCGGTTTTTATCTGAAACATCGCGTGCCGGACTGTACCAATATTTTTTCCCCCATTCAGTTTCGTAGGATTTAAGTAAATCGCGCTTGCCGGCGCCGCTAATTAAAATATGACCGGCTCTGGCTCCCGGCCCGCTGCCGAACACAATAATCGCCCCCGGAACCAATTTATCCATATGTTCAAAGCTTGTTATTGTCCCTACCAGATTCGGACTTTTTTGCAGACCGGCAGCACCCTCGCGGGCTAAACTTCCTTCCAGATATGCAATAGGATTTGTTCCCATAACAATGTGCTTCACCCACCTGTAACAACGTTCTCCCGGTCCGTTAGCTTCTCTGACAGCCGACTTTTCGAGTTCTACTCCCATACTGTCGGTGTTGGCCCGCAACATATCTTCTCCATCCATTTCATAGCTCTGCAAACCAGCCTCTAACGCACATACCCGATGGCTGGTATTGTTTATTTTTTGCAAGTTTACAACATCTTGGGCGGTTATTGAAGTATAGTTTCCGTTTTCTCTCTGTAAACGTTGCCAAGTTTGTAAAATTTCCATTCCTTCCGCTGTTGTTTCCCACGGAGTTTTATTATCACTATCCAAAACCTCAGGAGCTATTAGCTGTGCATTCGTTTTTGTTCCGGTAGTTGGCGCACCGGACGGTATCGAATCTTCTTCAATGTTCGGACGCTCTACTAAGGCACTGGTTACACACATCGAATCACCATTTTCCAAAAACGGAGGTAAAGAACTCGTACCGACGGCACGCGCCGCGTCAAAAGGTATGGTATTCGTCGCTGGTTCAGTCGGCGTATTGTTGACAGTTTCCACAAAGTTGTCACGTTGCATCACACCAGAATTCTGCGCCTTTGCCCGCCAACAAGCCGCTGTTGCCAAAGTCAATGCCAAAAAAGCTTTATATCCGTAATCCATACTTCCCTCTCTTTTGTCAAATTTATCACAATATAAAAACAAATGCAAGTTTTTTCCGTGTTTTTTATAATAATTTTTAAAATCTCGGCTTGAATTTCGGGGCGGACGTTTTATAGTAATACAAAACAAGTCGAAAGAAAGGATAATAAAATGAGCATAATCGACATCAAAAATTCCGTTCGCAACATTCCGGATTATCCGAAACCGGGGATACAGTTTAAGGATATTACGACCGCAATGCGGCAACCGGAGATTTTTAAAGAAATTATTGATTTATTGGCGGCACATTTTCGGGAGCGGAAAATTGATTATGTGGTCGGGATTGACGCACGCGGCTTTATTTTCGGCGGTGCATTGGCATATAAGCTCGGTTGCGGATTCGTGCCGGTGCGCAAACCGGGAAAACTTCCGGCAGACACAATTGCCGAAGAATATGCGCTCGAATATGGTACGGATAAACTGGAAATCCACAAAGATGCGCTCAAAGCAGGTGACCGTGTGGTGATTGTTGATGATTTGGTTGCTGTCGGCGGTACGGCAGGGGCGGCGGGTAATTTGGTGCAAAAACTCGGCGCAACAATCGATTCGTTTGCTTTTGTTATTGAATTGACCGAGCTCGGCGGACGCGAAAAATTACAAAATACTGCGGAGGTTTATTCTTTGGTACGGTTTTAAATCAAACCGGTTTTGAATAAATTAAAGTATTTGTAAACCGAACCTTCGGGCGATGACCAACTGAAATCGTCTTTCATTGCCTGTTGTTGCATTTTGTGCATTTTTTCCGGCGCGGCATAGAAACAACGCAGAGCCTTATCCAAAACGTCTTCATAAGCATTCAGATTATTTTGCAAACGTTGTGCCGCCGCATTTGCGCCGTATATCCGCTCGCCGTCGGCAAAAAATGCTTCGGTACGGAATCCGTCAACACCGTCCGCGATTGTATCTACCAAGCCGCCGGTTGAGGTGGCAATCGGCAATGTGCCTTTTGCCATTGCCTCCATTTGTGTCAATCCGCACGGTTCGAAATATGACGGCATCATATAAAAATCGGCCGCCAACTGCACCGAATAGGCAAATTCGTCTTTATAGCCGCGAAATACAAAAATTCGTTTGGCAAAATCACGGAACATTTGTTTTGTATTGTCCTTAAGCATCATTAAGTCGCTGTATAAATCCTTATTGCCGGCACCGCCCAAAATGAAAATCGGGAAGTTATCCGGTGCGTTTTTATAACGGTCAATAATGTGCAGAATTGCGTGAATTGCCATATCATAGCCTTTTTGCTCGACCATACGGCTGGTCATACATATCACCGGAATTTGTTCCACCTCGGGAATCAAAGTCGATATATCGTCAAATTGATATAGGTCTATAAGCGGAATCATTTTTTCTTTATATGCTTCGTCCGTTGCCAGACGTGACAGTAACTTGAAACATTCGCGCTTATTATGTTGTTTGAGATTTAAACTTGTTTCGTCATAGACTTTAAAATCCGTTATTTTAAAATATTCGTTTATTTCTTGAATTTTCTTTGCGTTCGGTGAAATCAAACGTTTTTCATAGCCGTTGACAATACCGAAGAAATTGCGGTGGTCTTTGCGGATTTTGAGAATATTGCGGAAATCAAAGCCGAAACTTTTATCGGATGAAACTTCTTCCATATAGTTTTTGGAAACGGTGATAATCCGGTCAGCCAACAGCATATTTGCCGCCGCCTGATTATATGTGTCACTCACAATAAGCGTATTTTGTGTGCGCGGATTGCTGTTCTTGACGGCTTTGGCATTTTTCAAAACCAAAGTGGCTAAATCCTCATAAAGCGAATTGAGAATACGGGAAGTATTGTTATAATCCCATCCCTGATACCCCATGTGGTGTGCAATATGAATAATCGGAATATTTTTGATTTTTTCTGCCGTATCCGCGTTCATTCTGCCGACATAAACTTTGGCAAGTGTCAAATATTTTGTCAGGCCGGAAAGCGCGCCGCTGTGCCAATCATTTGCCAACAGAATATTCGGAAGCGAAAGGGCAGAATCGGAATTTTGCGCCAAATCTTCCAACAAGCAATATACAACTTTTGAAAAAAAAGCAAATCGCTCGACTTCATCAACTCCGTCGGCGTTTAAAACATAACAACCTGTTTGACCGGACGGATTCTTTTCTGACGGATTGATTCCGAAGAAGTGATCGCAACGTAAAAAATAATATATAACACCTTTCAACTCTCCTTCATAAATATCGGTTGTAAATGTTCGCAATTTCTGCTTTCCGGCAAATTGGATTTTTAATGTTTTGATTTTTTTGACCGGCGTGGACTTTCCTTCCGCACCAAAATATACACCGTCCGCCAGTTCGGCTTTTTTGCGACCGGTATCTCCCAAATACATCGGTGTAATAATGGATATATGATGTCTGTCTTTGCCGAATATGGTATTAAAATTTTCCGGCAATTCCGAAGCAACCATTCCCAAACCGCCGCACTTCATAAATGTTGCGGTTTCGGCGCTGATCATCCACGCATCAACCGTTTTTATTTCCGGCCATTTGTTATTGCCTGAACATTGTTGCTTGGACATTGACTGGATGTTTCCGATTAAATCGTTTTGAGGCACGCTGTAATTGATGATGAATTTTTTCTTATTGAAATTTGTCGGCAAATATTCAAAAATCTTTTGTCCTGCACCGATTACAACCGCACACATATATTGCCTCCTCAAAAAAATAATTATCAATATACATAATATAATCCTTTTATTTATAACCTTCAACAAAAAAAACGGGTATTGACTTCTAAAAGATAAAACACTAAGTTTTATAAAAGAAAAACGCATCAATCTTTTCAAAAAGAGGAAGAAATGACTGAAGATAAAGAACAAAAAATGTCGGATAATGATGAAAAAACAGAGGAGAATACCGAAGAAGTTTCCGGAAACTCGGATGCTGCGGAAGATAATCCGGATTCTGCCGTTACCGACAATGAGACGGAAAAACTCAGAGCAGAAATCGCAAAATTGAAAGATGCTTATCTGCGTGCGTATGCCGAAAGCGAAAATACAAAAAAACGCTGTCAGCAGGAAATTGAAAAAAATGCAAAATTCGCACTTTCGGCGTTTGCCAAAGAATTATTGCCGGTTGCCGATAATCTGCATAGGGCGATTGCTTCCGTCAGTGCCGAAAACCGCGAGCAATACAAATCTTTGCTTGAAGGTGTTGAAATGACACAAAAAGAGCTGACAAAGGTGTTCAATAAGTTCGGTATTAAAAAAATCGACAGTCTGGATAAAGTTTTTGACCCTAATTTTGAACAGGTTGTTCAAGAAATTGAAGATACGGAAAAGCCGGCCGGTACAGTGGTTGCCGAGTTGCAATCCGCTTATTTGCTGAACGACAGAATTTTGCGCGAAGCAATGGTGATTGTGACCAAGGGCGGCAAAAAATAAGCGGTGCCCCATTGATGAAAAGTCCGAGATATTCCGGACTTTTTTGTTTTGGGTGCTGTGGTGCAAAATATAATGGTATATCTTGCAAATATTTATTTATTTAAGAAAATTAAGCCGCTATAATCGCGCTTATGAGAATATTGAATAAATATATTGCCAAGCAGATTATTGTCGGCTATATCCTGATTTCCTGCTCGTTGCTCGCAATGCTGTGGCTGACGCAGTCGTTACGCTTTGTCGAAATGGTAACTCGACAAGGGCTTCCGGTGTATTTATTTGCGCAAATGACATCATTGTTGATGCCGCGGATTTTTAATGTGCTTTCGCCGATAGCATTGTTTGTTGCCGTGTTTTTTGTTTATAACAGAATGATTGCCGACAGAGAGCTTGTAATTATGCAATCCGCCGGCGTCAGTCCGTGGAAAAACGCTCGTGCGCCGTTTATTCTCGGCATATTATTGTCTTTATTTAATGTGTATATAATGAACGTCGGTATACCTTACTCCGAGCAAAAATTCCGCGAACTTGAGTGGCGTGTGCAAAACAATTTGACGCAGTCTGTTTTTCGGGAAGGTGAGTTTACAAGCTTAAAAAACGGATTGACGGTTTTTATAGATAAGCACGAGGGAGACGGTTCCGTTACCGGAATTTTTGTGAGCGATGAAAGCAAGCCTGATATAAAAGTGACGCTGACTGCGGAAAAAGGGCGTTTGTTTCAAACGGATAAAGGCTCGCGGATTCTGTTTATTAACGGCGTGCGGCAAGAAATAGATAAGAAGACAAACAAATTCAATATGTTGGCATTCAATCGATATTCAGCGGAATTTAATTCGGGCGGCGGCACAAAACAAAAAGATCAATCTGTACGTGAAAAAAGTTTTTGGGAGTTAATAAATGCAGCTGATGATAAAACCTTAACAGCGGCAGAAATGCGCAAAAATATTGTGGAAGGGCATCGGCGAATTTTGTATCCGTTTTTTAATTTGGTACTGGCAATGCTGGCGTGCACGGGATTGTTGATTTGTAACTTTAATCGCCGCGGTCAAACAAAAATCATTGCTGCCGAAGTTATATGTATGATATTGATTATCGGTGCCGATTTGGCTTTAACCAATCTGGCGGGGCGCTTTATTTTGTTTTTGCCGGTGATGTATGTTAACTGTATTTTACCGCTGTTGATATGTATTTATTTGTTGCTTTGCTATAATCCTTTTTATTTTCATCGCTTTACGCGTAAGGAACGTTCAAAATGAGAATTGAATATAAAATATTTCATCTGTGTGCTTTTTGTGCAATGTTTTGCAGCTTTTCGGCGTATGCCGTAACCGAGGCGGGTGAAGTTCGGCACAAAGAAGAAAAGCATCCGAGTGCATCAATGTATGTGACCAATAATATCGTTGACTTTTCAAATATACACAATGCGGACAGTTCGGAAAATACGGAAGAACCGATAGACTTCAGCGCCGATGAAATGACAAATGACGATGAGGCGAAGATTATTACGGCAACCGGTAATGTTGAGATTTTATATTCCGGTATGCGGCTTTTGACCGATAAACTGGTGTATGATGAAAATGCCGACACAATAACAGCCATCGGTAATGTCAAACTTTATTCGTCGGACGGCGCCGTCGTCAGAGGGGATAAGGTTGTTTTATCCGAAAATATGAGTATCGGGGATATGAATAATATCAAAGCGCTTCTCAAAGATGAATCTTTTGTGACGGCAAAATTTTTCCGCAAAAAAAATAATCATACAAAAGTGATGCGTCACGCAACCTATACAGCTTGCGATATTTGTGAAGGTAAAAGTCCGCTTTGGCAGGTGAAAGCCAAAAAAGTACAGCATCAGGAAGATTCGCAAAACGTTTATTATAACCACGCGTTTATTTATGTTAAAGGTGTGCCGGTATTTTATACGCCGTTTATGACACATCCGGACCCGTCGGTCAAGCGCCGTTCGGGTTTGCTTGCGCCGACACTCGGCAGTTCCAATTTTTTGGATGCGTATTTTCAGCCGCGTTATTTTTGGGCAGTTGATGACCACACAAATGTCTTGTTGTCACCGATTTTTTCTTCTAAGCAGAATACGGTGTGGAGCGGAGAGTTTTCGCATTACTTTTATAACAGTTACACTTCGTTCGGCGGCTCTTATTTGAAAGATAAAAAACAAAACAGAAGAGTTCCGCAAAACCGCGGTAACTTTATTGCACGCGGCCGCTACGATATTAACAATAATTGGCGTATGAGCTACGATTGGCGCTATGTTTCGGATTATGTCTATTTAAAAGATTTGGGACTTGCAAATCAAGATGATGCTTGGCTTAATTCAAATATTAAATTTGAGCGTTTTTCCGGTAAGGATTATATTTCCGTTGATGCATATTATTACAAAATTTTAAGTTATAATTTGCACCGGCGCAATGTACAACAATATTATGCACTTGACAGTCGCAAGCCGATAGTGGCACCTTTAGTAGATGCTGAATTTTATTCCGATCCGCTGATTTGGGGTTCTCATTTTCGCAATGAATTGAATACGGCGTCGATATACCATAAAAACGGTTCCGAAACACAGCGCGTTACTTCCATCAATGCTTGGGAGTTGCCGTATACTTCTCCTTTTGGCGAAAAATACCGCTTTGTTGCATCATTAAAGTCTGACATATACTATATCAACCGATATGCTTATTCCGATGAAGATACCTATACCGGCACTACCGCTCGCGTTTTTCCTCAGGTTGGTGTCGAATGGCGTCTGCCGTTCGTTCGGGCAACGGAGTCTTCGCGTCAGATTATTGAGCCGGTTGTAGTTGCCGTGGCCGCACCTAACGGCGGGAATAAAGATGATAAAATCCCGAATGAGGACAGCGAAGACGTGTACTTTGATGATACGAATGTTTTGGATTTGGACCGTTATGTCGGGTATGACCGCAACGATACCGGCAGTCGCGTCAGTTATGGCTTCAGATGGAATTCGTACGGCAATATTTTCGGGAAAACTTCCGCTTTTATTGCTCAGAGTTTGGAACAAAATGAACGGTCAAGTTTTTTAAGAGGTTTGGAGGCCGAACAAAAATCGCATTTCAGCGATTTTGTCGGTCGAATCAATGCTTCGCCGAACCAATATCTTGACTTGAATTATCGTTTTCGTCTGGACCGGAAAACTTTGAATGCGGAATATAGTGAGCTCGGTGTAAATGTCGGTCCGTCATTTTTAAAGTTCAATGCTTCTTACATATTTTTGGAAGGCAATACACACTATTATGACTTATATTCGGAACGAAAAGAACTATATACGTCGATAAAGGTCGATGTTTCCGAACATTGGGCGTTTTCGCTGTATAATTTGAAAGACCTTACCAAAAAAAGACGCGGCAGACTTGAACACGGAGGAAGTGTCGTCTATGAAGACGAGTGCTTCAAGTGGGATTTGAGCTTTAAAAAATATAATACGAGCAATCCGAATCTTGACAACGACTATGAATATGGTATGACATTTTATTTGAAGACAATCGGAAGTTTCGGCTCATAAAAAAGGAGATAAAATGAAAAAGTTTGTGTTATTGATTGCAATTTTATTAGGATATGCACAGGCAGCAGCTGCCGAGGGTGTAAATATGCAACAGCTGGATTCGGCGATTCGGGCGGCACAGCCGAATACCAACTCCATTATGTTTCGCCGCAATGCCGATGAATATCGTAATTTAAGCGATGAACAAAAGGCAGAAATAGAAAAACAACGTGAAGAAATGCGCAGAAAAGCCGAAGAATACGCGCGGAAAAAAGCCGAATACGAACGCTATCAGGCACAGATGGAAGCACAACGCCGCGCCGAAGAAGAAGCCGCACGCAAACGTGCCGAAGAATTAAAACCGATTACATTATACAGCGGCAAACTGAAGATTTATGCGCTTGTCAACGGTGAGTTGATTACAAGCACCGATATGCAAAGCCGCATCAATGCATTTATTTTAACCACGGGTATTCCGTATAATGCCAAAACCAAAGCAATGATTACCAACAGAGTTTTGCAGGGTGCAATCGATGAAAAACTGAAAATTCAGGAAGCCAAGAAAAATAATATTATTGTCTCACGGAGAGAAATCAATCAGGCTGTGGCTAATTTTGAGAAAAGCAACGGTATGCAACCGGGACAGTTGCAACAAGTTTTGACACAGGGAAACGTGCAAATGAATGTATGGACGGGACAAATCGAATCCGATTTGGCTTGGCGTAAGTTGATTGCACAAAAAAGCAGAAGCTATGCCATTGTCGGCGAAAATGATATTAAACGCGCGTATGATGATATCCGTAAGGATATGAAAACGGAAAAATATATGGTGTCTGAAATTGTGGTCAACAGAAAAGATGCCAAAGATTTAACGCCGCTTGCCGAAGTGCTGCGGCAGGACCCGCGGTTTGAGCTGTATGCAATGCAGTTTTCGCAAAGTCCGAGTGCCGCAAACGGCGGTCATCTCGGTTGGGTGCTGAAAGGGCGTTTACCGCAACCGCTTGAAAATGCGGTCTTAAAGCTTAAAGAAGGCGGTGTGACAAACCCGATTTTGTACGGAAATGATTATTATATTTTGAAACTTGAAAAAATCTTTAATCCGCAAACCGATGCCGGTAAATTACCGAGCAAACGCGACGTCAAAACGTATTTGGAAAATAAAAAAGTCGAAGAATTTGCCATTAAATATATGAAAGATTTGCGCAACAAGGCTTTGATTGAAAAGAAAATATGATGCTTAATTTGCCGAGCTTACGCGAAGTTGTCACCGCATACGGATTGATGGCAAAAAAATCTCTCGGGCAGAATTTTTTGCTGGATCAAAATATTACCGACAAGATTATTCGTTTGTCGCTGGAAGCACAAAGAAAAACGGATTTTGCGGGAGAAACCGTTTATGAAATAGGACCGGGGCCGGGCGGATTGACACGCGCAATTTTGAAAGCAAATCCGGATGTTTGCACCGTCATCGAAATGGATTCTCGCTGTATTCAAATTATGCAGGATATTCAAAACGCCGGATATACGCAATTGCGCATTGTCGAGGGAGATGCACTTCAATACAATTTTGTTGCCGATGATTTTGCGATAAAAAATATTGTGAGTAATCTGCCGTATAATATTTCCGTGCCGCTGCTGCTGCAATGGTTGAAAAATATTGAAGCGTACAGCAGTCTGACTCTGATGTTTCAAAAAGAAGTGGCGGAAAGAATTACGGCGGAACCAAACGGTAAAGCTTATGGCAGAATATCTGTTTTGGCGCAGTTGACGTGCCGGATTAAAACATTGATGAATCTGAATCCGAATTGTTTCACGCCGGCACCGAAAATATGGTCGACTGTTTTATTGTTTCAACCGCTTGAAAATGTGCCGAGTACGTCATTGTTGCAAAATGTTGAAAAGCTGACGGAAACAGCATTCGGACAACGCCGCAAAATGATTCGGCAAAGTTTGAAATCCGTACCGAACCTTGAGCATATTTGCACCGAATTGAATATAGATACCACCTTGCGAGCCGAAAATTTGACACCGCGACAATATTTGGCGCTTGCAGAAAGAATATAGCTTAAAATTTAACCAAATAGGCGGCAAAAATCACCCATAAGCCGATAATAAACGCTGTCATAAAGCTGATAAACGCACGGCTTTCAAGATTACGGTATTCAGATTCCCGAACCTTTGCACCGTACGCATTATCGGCATCATCGCCAATACGGCACCAAAAGTCACATAAAACAGAAACATAAACCAGTGTAAAAAACAGCAGCAACACCATATTATGAACACCCAAATTCCAACATATCAGCGTTGTCAGTGCCAAAACAACAGCCGGCACCGTCCACCAACCGGACATCGAAATATCGTGCATACGGCGCGTGCTTGAACTTGCAGCCGGAAACAAAAAATAAACGGCAAATATATCTAACACCATTTTCGGTTCGGAAAGAAAATAACCGATGAGCGCCAACAGCAGAAAAATCACCAAACTGATTGATTGAAAAGCCCAAAATTCATACCGAGAAGTGCGGCCCGTTATATCAAACATACGTGTTAATGCCTCAGTCCAACATTTAAACATACTTTTTGAGGTTATCGGCGACAATTCAGCCGCCTGTAAGGAAATATGCGGGAATGCAATCGACTGAGGAGTCATTTCCGGCTGCTCCGGAATATTTGTCGACTGAGGTGTTTCTGACATTGGCTTCTCAATCGGGTGTTCCAGTGTTCCGGACATTGCAACCTGCGTTTGCGGTGTATATTGAAAACCGTTGTTGTTTGAAAATTCTTCCGCCATTTTTCTATCCTTCTTCAAAATCAAAAAGGCACTGTCTGTCAAGAGAAAGTGCCTTTTTTTCCGATTTGATTATTTTGCCAATTGAGCCTGTACTTCAGCTGCAAAATCTTCTTCTTTTTTCTGCAAACCGTCGCCCAATTTAAAGAATACATAGTCCGTCAATTTAATGTCGGCACCGCATTCTTTTGCGGCATCGGCAATAATATCCTTAACTTTTTTATCCGGATCCATAATGTAGTTTTGTTCTTCCAAAACAACTTCTTCGTAGAACTTACGAATACGACCTTCAACCATTTTCTCAATGATTGCGGCCGGTTTGCCTGAAGCTGCAGCCTGTTCGGCAAAAATGGATTTTTCGTGCTCTACGGCAGCCGGATCAACACTGGCAATGTTCAAAGCAATCGGCTGAGCGGCAGCCACATGCATCGCAATATGCTTACCCAAATCAGCTAATTTTCCTTTGTCGGCCGTTGATTCCAAAGCCACCAAAACGCCTATTTTGCCCAATCCGGCGCGTGCCGCATTATGAACGTATGAGCAAACCAAACCGTTGTTGACGCTGACAACTTTTGCACGGCGCAAATTCATATTTTCACCGATACGCGCAATCATATCCGTCAAGCGTTCGCCGAAAGTTTTACCGCTTGCATCGGCGGCATTTTTCATTGCTTCCACATCACCGTTGTTTGTAAGCGCAACTTTTGCGGCATCTTCAACATAAGCTTGGAAAATATCATTTTTTGCCACAAAGTCTGTTTCGGAGTTGACTTCAACCGCAGCGCCTTTGTTACCTTCAACATAAACGGCAACCAAACCTTCGGCAGCGATACGGCTGGACTTTTTGGCAGCCGATGCCAAACCTTTTTTACGCAGCCAGTCAACAGCTGTTTCCATATTTCCGTTTGCTTCAACCAATGCTTTTTTGCAATCAAGCATACCGGCACCGGTTGTTTCTCTCAATTCTTTTACCATAGCGGCTGTAATATCTGCCATTATTTTAATTCCTTATATTTAATGTTAATTTTTCAAACACGGCGCGGCAATCGAACCAACCGCCGCGCCCTCAATCCATACCTAATCAGCGGTTAAAAGCTTATTCGGCAGAGGCTTCGGCCTCTTTAGAGGCTTTTGTCTTACGCGGTGCACGCTTTTTCGGCGCGGACTTTTCTTCTGCAGATGCTTCGGCATCGGCAATGTCCAAACCTTTTGCAGCCATTTCCGCAGACACACCGTCCAAAATTGCACCGGAAATCAAATCGCAATAAAACTGAATAGCTCTGATTGCGTCATCATTGCCCGGTACAGGGTAGTCAACTTCATTCGGGTTGGCATTTGTATCTACAATACCGACCACCGGAATACCCAGTTTTTTGGCTTCTTTGATTGCCAAAGATTCTTTCGGCGTATCAATAACGAACAGCAAATCCGGCTGACCGCCCATATCTTTGATACCGTTCAGAACAACGGAAAGTTTTTCACGTTCTTTTTTGTAGTTCAAAATTTCTTTTTTGGTGTAGCCGTCATAAGCGTTCTTTTCTTCCATTTCGTTTAATTTATTCAAACGCGTAATTGATTTATATACGGTTTTCCAGTTTGTCAACATACCGCCGAGCCAGCGATAATTAACATAATACTGACCGCATCTTTCCGCGCTCTCTTTAACGATTTCCTGAGCTTGACGCTTTGTCGCAACAAACAAAACTTTACCGCCTTGAGCAACAACATCACGCGTTGCGTTCAATGCATTATAAAGCATCGGATAAGATTTTTGTAAGTCGATAATGTGAACATTATCTTTTTTGCCGTAGATATACGGCGCCATTTGCGGGTTCCAACGACGTGCGTGGTGTCCGAAGTGCACGCCGGCTTCAACCATCTGACGTAATGTAAATGTAGGAATTGTCATTTTTATATATCCTTTTTTCCGGTTAAACCTCCGCAGACTCTTGGCTTTTTACAGCACCGGAGCGAATTTTCGGCAGCATATTGAGAAAATACGAACGTTCCTCCCAAGTCGCCGGCTTCCGCCTGTCTGCGTGTGTGTTGTTATAAAGCCGCACCATTGCGACTTCGGCCTACTTTTAACACATTTTTATTATTTTTCAAGCGTTTTTTTATGTTTTGTAAAGATTTTTTATCTTTATTTGCAATTATAATAAAATACACTCAAAGAAACAGACAAACTTCTCAAGTATAATAAAACAGCAATTACTTTTAATTATCCGTATGCGGGGTTTGCGCTTGTTTTTCTTCCCATTGACGAACCGTATTTTCTTGCATTTCCATCATTTCTTGCCTTCTTTTTTCGGTTTCCTCATCTTGCTTTTTCTTTTCCTGATACATTTTTTCAAAATTCAGTTCCACAGCATCGCCTATTCTTGTATTATCTTTAAATACGCCTTGTTCGGTGTATTTATAAACCGTTTCGGAGTCGTTTTTCGTTGTATCAATCATATCTTTCAGGCTTTCAAAAATAAAGTCCGAACCGCAAGCCGCAAATTCATTTGCCTTCGGGTTATCGATACATTGTTTCTGCTCAGAGAAAATATTAAATAAATTTTTGACCTTGACGGTGTTGATACCGTGCAAATAGCCGTTTTGGCGCTCAAAACTGCATTCGCCGGAAACAGATGCATCGGCAAACAGAACTTCTATGCCGGCGGCAATTTTTGCGGTTTGAGCAACTTTATCCAAGATTTTTGCATATTGCTCATCAATTTGAGCAATTTTATCGTCCGATTCATCGGTTTGAGCCTTTTTGGCCTGCTGAATATCAATCAGTTCAAGCAGATTTTCCGTCGGGATTTCTTTGAGAGAATATTTCAAGACAATCGACTTCGGTTTTTTCTCATTGCTAATTAAATCACCGATAATTGCGATGTTATCCAACGACATTTTCCCGACTGTTTTTATAAACTTTTCATCACCTTGCGACGTGCTGTTTTGTGTACTTATGTCAAATCCGACGGACATTCCGATAAAATCCGTTCCGATTTTGATATCTTTGATAATCGCCGATGATTTTGCATCGGTGAGCAACGGTATATTTTGTAACATTTCCGTATAATTAAAATCGCCGTTTTCCGGTATTTTATATTCAATATCCGAGCGCTGTTTTTCGGAACCTATTTGCAATGAAAAAAACGGCAATACCGCGCTCAGTTCAGCAAGTGACATTTCAACGTTATATTTCACGCCGATGTCATTTTCGGACATTTGCTGTTTGAGCGCATAATCTTTGAGATGCCCGACTTCTTTTTTTAAGCCGGTCGTCTTGTCTTTTTCGGTATACGACGCGTCGGCAAGATGCAGATTATGCACACGCACCAATCCGAGTTCCGGTACAATGTTCAATTCTTCGGAAAACGTTTTAACGTCAATATCTTTCAAAAAAGACAGCTTAAATTGATTATATATCTGCGCCAAAAATTTTTCGGGCGAAGATATGGATATATTATATTGCGGATAAGACTTAAAATCTTCAACTTTGGTACATTCGGCTTTTGTTTCGGCAATAACGCTGGTAACCTTTTCCGTTTTAGGTGTCAGCGTATCTTTATCTGTCGGGGATTCAACCCATTCCGTCACTTCTTCTTCAATAACAGTTTGAGGATAGGTAACTTGACACGATTTTTCTTCTGTTTTAACCGATACATCTGCACCATACGAGGCGGTAAGTATTCGGGCTAACTTTTCAGCATCGGACACCTCTGCCGCATCTGCAAATTGTCCGCACAACAAAACAACGGCAAAAATTGCTGAAAAATAAACATATTTCATAATCATAACTCCATAAAAAATAAATTGCCTCTTATCGCAAGCAAGATTATCACAATAAACGCAAAAGGCAAGATAAAAAATATGAAGGTGTTATGCGATTATAGACAAAGGTTAAGGAATAATTACCATTCATAAAAAAACAAAAAACAGACCGTTTTGCCGGTCTGCTTTTTGCTTGGTGTACAAATGACGCAAGCGCTGTTTTTTGGCTTATCAGATAATCATCTCAGTATGAACAATTCTGACAATGCACATAGCCGGCATCAAATTCTCTATCGCAACCGGTGCAAGTTTTTGACGGTTGCGATTATGGCATTTTGTGCGAAGAGCCTTGATATTCTACAACCGTCGATGGCCTTGCGGACCTACAACAATTGTAACAACATAACAGTATTATCAGTGCCATTATCACACCAGCCACAAGCTGCCCCAAGGGATTATTTCTTCTCTTCATAATATTGAGGGATTTTTAAAGAGGCTTAATTTCTTCCCGACCTCTAATAAATAATTTCTTTCTGTTTTAATAATATCAATATCTAGACAAAAGTCAAGTTTTTTTTACAATTAGATAAAAAATAAATTTATGCCTCAATTGCAACAAGAATCGTTAAGTAACCGTATTATGAAGTCAGGCAATAAATGCGTTGCGATTATCGGACTAATTTTTATGATGATTATAAGCAACTGGAATGCCGGAGTTTGTTTTAGAGTAAAATTAACAAGGAACTTGACAAACAACGTAGAGTACAGTATTCGTAGAATATGAAAATATTGTATAACTAATTATAAATAAACAATTATGAAAAAAAATTTCAGCTTAAAAGACAGATTGGCAAGTGTTGTCTACACACTTAAACACAAACAAGCATTTCTGATTGTGGAAAAAAGGTTGCGAGGTAAAAATACTTTGCGGGGATATCTGCACGATGCAGATAAGCTTTTTTTGTATTTAGTGCCGTGGCTGTGCGATAATGACGTACAAAAAATCCATCGTTTACATAATAAGCATCATATTGAAGATACTCGCCCCAAAAGTGCGGAAGATTTGCTTGATGCGGTTATAGATTGGGAATGTGCCCGTATGACAAAGCCGGATAAACCCTTAAATGCGTATGATACGTTGATGAAGTTTTATCCGGATTATCGAGAAGAATATTTGCCAATAATCCGCAAGTATTTGCCGGAGCAAATTCGTGATTAAGTAAAAACCGCCTGCATTGAGGCGGTTTTCAAAACCGGTGCGCTTTTGCTTTGCGACTATCGGACTAGTTTGTATGATGATTATAAGCAGATGGGATATAATCTGGAGCTGTTTTTAGACCAAAACAACCAACAAGAAACAAACAATCTTCAACTTATGCTTGCTTAAATATCAAAAATCCGATTATTTGACTTTAAAGTCGCTTAATGGAAGAAATATTGAAACTAAAAAAGAAGTGCTGTTACTTTATTCTATCTTGATTTATTAAACATTTTTTGTGCCACATAGGCTTCAAACTGTCGAAAAAATTTTGGTGTCTTTACATTTTCCAAACCAAATTTTTCAGCATAATGACGACGTTTATATGCCAAAATATTATCTTTTATCCGATCTCTGTCATACCGGTTGCCGTCTTTATCCTCTATCCACGAATTAAGGCATTTATCCCCTTCCATATTTATATGGATTATATCTCCATTATTCTTTCTAAACTCCTGATGCACACGAATTCCAAAGTCGCCGTAATAGTCTGTAAATCCATCATCATGGACAGTATGAGAGCGCATTCCGTTGGAATGATAGTACGCCTGTTTATGACCGTAATCTATATATTCCAGTGTTCCGTCTGGACGATAATGCTTTTCTTTCATTTATAACCTCCTTAATAAATCGAAAGATCAAAGTTCTCATAAAGTATAGAATAATTTCTGAATTATGTCAATATATTTTGTACAAATTTTAGCGAGAAAATTTAAATCAAGACGATTAAGCAAAAACACTGGCTCTATTGGCTTTTGCTTGAAAAGTCTGATAATTTAGGAAAAATTGCTGTTTTTGAAAACCAAACAATCGGACTTTGTTGGATTCAGCCCCAATAGATATCCCCCAGTAAACTGGGGGTTCTATAGAAAAGGCTCTCTTTGGAGAGCCTTTTCGTTACAGCTCCAGTCGGAGCTGACCTAAATCCTGTCGTCCTTGAAACTCTACATAATGTTTGATTTTTTCCTCATCTA
>JAFVBL010000032.1 GCA_017479985.1 Alphaproteobacteria bacterium
GAGCGTATGGTTTTAGAAATTTTGAAAATTATCGCTTGCGTGTTAGAATTTTATGTGCTTAAATTAACTTATTAGAGGTCAAACTGATGACTTTTACTTTTTATAATTTTTTACTCTTGCCCCCAACTTTGACGATGAACCCCTAATTTTTTACTCTTGCCCCCACTTTTGACGATGAACCTAAAGTGGCGGAGCGTATAGGACTCGAACCTATGCAGCCTTTTAAGGGGCTGACGGATTAGCAATCCGCTGTATTACCACTCTACCAACGCTCCGTGACCTCATATCTTTTATCGTAACTTTTTGATAAGGTCAAGCATTTTTTGTAAAATATTTTACTTTTTTATTAAATTTAGTATAACATATTATATTTACATAATTTTTATGTTACCGCGTTTGCAGCCATTCCAAAATTGCCGGTTGACAGAGATGCTCGAAAAATATCGGTTTATGGTGGCAATCTTTAACCGCAATAAATGTTTTATCGGTTGAAGCAGATTGTTCGTAAAGCTTTTGCCCGTGATGTATAGGAATGAGTTTGTCGGCATCTCCGTGTAAAATCAGCAGCGGATTGCGATAATTTCGGATATAGTCATCGGACGGATATTTGTCTTTGAGCAGCCAAGAGGCAAATGGTATCAATGTTTCTTTAACCAGTTGTTTCAGTGAAGAAAACGGTGAGGTCAGAATTAACATTTCCACCGGACGCAAGGCAGTTAAACCGGCGGCAACCGATGCGCCGTACGAATAGCCGTATACAACAATTTTAGGGTAACCTTGTGTTTTGAGCCAATCATACGTTTCCGCCGCATCGGAAAAAACTTTTGATTGCAAGGTTTTACCTAAGGTACAACCAAAATTGCGATATTCCATCATCAACACGCCGTATTCTTGCCTGATATACGCATACAACGGTTCGGCATAAGCTGCCAACTGTCGCGAGCGACCGTGAAAAAACAAAATTGCCGGTTTTGATTTTTTACCTTCGGCGTACCACGTCATTATTTTTGTGCCGTCCTGCATTGTCAGAATATTTTCGGTAAATGGGGAATTATCCATTTGTTGCGGCAAAATATACCGATGTGACGGCTTAAAAATCAAATAACGTTGGGATAAATACAATGTAAGCATATAAATCCCGATGCACATTACCAAAAATGCACATACAATGATAATCGTTGCAGTCATAATATAATGTAATCGTTGTCCTTTCAACGAGTTTTAGAATGTTTATGTAAATTATATTGATTTATGTTGAATATTAAGAGAAAAAACAAAATTGTCAATGATAATATTTAATCTTTGTCGTAATATTGCTTTTCAAGCCATTCAAAAATCGCCGGTTGATTAAGTTTTTCAAAATAAATCGGTTTATGCGAAACTCCTTCAAGCGGTACAAAAGTTTTGTCGGTTGAGGCGGCGGCATTATACATTATCTGACCGTGATGAATCGGAATAAGGCGGTCTTTGGTGCCGTGTATGATAAGCAAAGGATTATGATAATTGCGCAAAAAGTCTTCTGACGGATACCGGTCTTTCAGAACCAGACCGGCAAACGGCACAGGTTTTTCCTTAACAAGGGTTAATAATGATGAAAACGGTGCGGTTAAAATCAGCTTATCTATCGGTCGTAAAGAGGTTAAACCCGATGCTACGGAGGTTCCGTACGAATAGCCGTAAACAATGATTTCGGGGTAGTTCTGTGTTTTAAGCCAGTCAAAAGTTTCGGCTGCGTCGGAAAAAATATCTTTTTGCAATGTTTTTCCTTGTGTATTGCCGAAGTTGCGATATTCCATCATTAAAACGGCATAACCGCGTTCCGTAAAAGAATGGAGCAGTTCGGCATACGCGGAAAGTTGGAAAGCATTGCCGTGAAAAAACAATACGGCAGGTTTGTTTTTGTCGCCTTCGGCGTACCACGTCATTATTTTTGTGCCGTCTTTCATTGTCAAAATATTTTCCGCAAACGGAGAATTTTCCGTTTGTTGCGGAGCAATATAATTATGAAACGGAATAAAAATAAGATGCCGTTGAAAGCTATACAATACAAAAATATAAGTAATAATGCCTATAAAAGCGAACAATAAAATATTGGCATAAAAAATCATAAATACCTCGTAAAATCGCGTGAAATACTTGTTATAATGTGTTGCCGTTTTAGACCGTTTCTTTCATAAGTCATAAAGTTGACGGCTTTTTCCGTAAGCAAGTTGTGCGTAAAAGAAATTGTTGTTTTTTCACCGTTGCGTTCGGCATCGTCAAATATTATGATAAAATCGTCGGCAAGATTATTGTTGCGAATCAAATCCAGAATATTGGAACGTGGTAAATTTTTACCGCCGCCGACCGGACCGTCCACAATTATTAAATCAAACTTTTGTTTTCCGATATATTCGAGTAATCCGGCATATTTATCGTTTTGCTGTCCTTCGTATTCAAAATACTCCAAATTAAAGTGATGGAGGTCTATGTTGTCGGTGTTTGGCAAATCTTTCTTATAAATATCAATCCAATCCGCATTATGTTCGCATACGGTCAAATGTGCATCGTTACGGTTATATGCAATATATTGAGAAGTTAAACGTGTTGTTTGTCCCAAACCCATTTCCAAAATATCGGTCGGTCGAACCTTATCCAAAATGCGGCAGAGAGTATAAATAAAGCTGTAATTTGCCGCCCAACCGAACAGGGAAAAGGACTTGTCTCTCAACCACGGACTTTGAATGGTTGTATCGTGCAACAAATCGGCGAAATTAAGTTCGTTAAAATATTGTTTGGTTTGTTGTTGGTACCAATCTGTTTTGTTTAATAATTCGGAGCTTTTCAATAAAAGATCGTTACTGTTTATATCAAAGTGTCTGCAAAGTTCGGTATATTTATTTTGTATGGTGTAAAATTGTGTTTGGATTTCGGCAGAAAGTTCCGATATTTGTTGTATTATTGCTGTTTGATTTTGTCGGATTATATTTCCCAATTCAGAGAATTTTCTGTCATAATACGGCCTTAACTCTTTCTTTTTGCGTATACGAATACCACAGCAATATGTTTTGCAATATGTTTCGGTTTGTTGTCTATGCCAAATAAAATGTTTTAGTTTTTTAAACATTGTGGTCGTCCTTTAAATTTTATTAAAGTCAAAATAAAATACACAAAGGCTCTTGACAAGTGTTTTTTTTTAGATTATAACAGCTCCGAATTTGGAGTATTTTTACCTGCATAAGTTCGTAAAAATGTAAGCTCTGAGGAGTCCGTCAGTCAGCGAGGGTTCGCACACTGACGCCAATTTGTTTATGTAAAGGGATAAAGTTTTGTTTGAGAATTTGACAGATAAGCTGAGTCAGGCTTTTTCCAAAATCACATCACGCGGTGTGCTGAATGAAAAAGATATTGATGATGCAATGCGTGAAATTCGTGTGGCACTGTTGGAAGCCGATGTATCGCTATCAGTGGTGAAGAATTTTATCTCTGCCGTCAAGACTGAAGCTTTGGGTGAAAAAGTTGTTAAGTCGGTGAAACCGGGACAAATGGTGGTTAAAATCGTTCACGATGAATTGGTGAAACTGCTCGGTTCCGAAACAACCGAACTTAATTTCAATGCACCGGCGCCGGTTTGTATGTTATTGGTCGGGTTGCAGGGCTCGGGTAAAACCACGACAGCGGCCAAAATCGCAAAACGTCTGAAAAAGAATAAGCGTATTCTGCTTGCGTCGCTTGATGTTTATCGTCCGGCAGCGCAAGAACAATTGGCGCAGCTTGCAAAACAGATTGATGTTGGTGTTTTGCCGATTGTTTCGGGACAACAGCCGCTTGAAATTACAAAACGTGCTTTGTCCGAGGCAAAAAAAGGTGTCTATGATTTGCTGATTTTGGATACCGCGGGCCGTTTGCAAATTGACGAAGACCTGATGAATGAGGTTGTTGAAGTCAAAAAGCTGGCAAATCCGACCGAAACTTTGTTGGTTGCCGATGCGCTTATAGGTCAGGAAGCCTGTAATGTTGCTAAGGAATTTAACGAAAAAGTCGGAATTACCGGTTTGGTTCTGACGCGTATTGACGGTACATCGCGTGCCGGTGCGGCACTCTCAATGAAAATGGTGTCGGGTGCGCCGATTAAATTTCTCGGTACAGGCGAAAAACTCGATGAAATCGAGGAATTTCACGCCGATCGCATTGCCGGTCGAATTTTAGGGCAGGGTGATGTGGTTTCGTTGGTGGAAAAAGCGATTGAAAACGTAGATCACGCCGAAGCCGAAAAAATGGCGGGTAAAATGCTCAGCGGCAAATTTGATTTGAATGATATGTTAAATCAAATGCGCCAAATGCAAAAAATCGGCAGTATGGGAAGCATCTTGGGGATGATTCCGGGATTGTCGAAATTTAAATCACAGATTGAAGAGTCCGGCGTGTGCGACAATCTGGTGAAAAAGCAGGAAGCAATCATTCTTTCGATGACAAAAGAAGAACGTGCGCATCCCGATATAATCAAAGCTTCTCGCAAGAGAAGAATCGCACTCGGTTCCGGAACAGAAGTTCACGATGTCAATGTTTTGCTCAAGTCGTATGAGCAGATGGCGACGATGATGAAAAAAATGGGCAGGTTCGGCGGTTTGTCGGCAATGTCTAAAATGTTAAAGAACTCGCCGTTCGGTGCAATGATGCCGAATGGTATAAACAAACGGTTTCCGTTTTAACTAATTGAAAGAAAGGAAAAAATAAAAATGGCAGTACGTATCAGACTATCTCGCGGTGGTTCAAAAAAACGTCCTTATTATCACATTGTTGCGGCAGATCAAAGAGCGCCGCGCGATGGTCGTTATATCGAAAAATTGGGTGCATACAATCCGTTGTTGCCTCAAGATCATAAAGATCGTTTGGTTTTGGATACCGAAAAAGTTTCCGCTTGGCTTGCCAAAGGTGCTCAGCCGACGGAAAGACTGCAGAAATTGTTTGCTAACTTGGGTTTATGCGCCGCTCCGAAAATCGGCGACCAACCGAAGAAATCTGCGCCTAAAGCAAAAGCTTTGGAAAGAATTAAAGAAAGAGAAGCAAAGGCTCAAGCTGCTGCCGAAGCTGCTGCCGCCAATGCCGAATCTTCTGCTGAATAATTTTCGGTTATAAAAATTAAGAGAGTTATTTTGAGTCTGTAAGAAAGCTTTGAAATGGAAAAAAGAGTTTGCATCGGAAAAATTGTCGGCGCACACGGTATTAAAGGTGAAGTCAAGGTTCGCAGCGTTAATCAAAATCCGTTGGATTTGGATAAATACGGTGCGGTCGAAAATGCCGATGCCAGCAAAAAATTTTCTATCAAAGTGGTGGGACTGGTTTCAACCAATGCACGCGCAAAAATCGAGGGTGTCACAACACGTAACGATGCGGAAGCACTCATCGGAACAGAGCTTTATGTGCCGCGTTCGGTTTTGCCGGAACTTGAGGAAGAAGAATTTTATCTGTCGGATTTAATCGGGCTTGATGTTTGTTTGAAAACGCCGGATAAAAAAATCGGTAAGGTTGCCGCGTTTCAGGATTTCGGCGCCGGCGATATTATAGAGATAAAACTCGACGGGCAAAGAGAAACGGAAATGTTGCCGTTTACAAAAGCTTATGTGCCGACAATCAATGTTGAGGAAGGATACGTTATCGTATCAAGTGCAACAATGGTTTTTGCGGCAGATGATGAGGATAAAAATGACGCTGAAAGCTAAAATTCTGACTATTTTTCCGGAGATTTTTCCGGGCTTTCTCGGCACATCGCTGACCGGTAAGGCTTTGAACGACGGAATATGGCAGTTGAAAGCGGTTAACATTCGCGATTATGCGTTTGATAAGCACGGTTCGGTTGATGATACGCCGTGCGGCGGCGGTGCCGGTATGATTATGCGTCCCGATGTTTTGGGAACGGCGATTGAGCATAATTATGACGGCGGCAAAATCATTTATATGAGTCCGAAAGGAAAACCGCTGACGCAAGCAAAAGTGCACGAATTGAGCCGAGAGGAAAATCTGACGATTATCTGCGGCCGGTTTGAAGGCATAGATGAGCGCGTGATTGAAGAATACGGTGTTGAGGAACTCAGCATCGGCGACTATATTCTGACCGGAGGTGAACAAGCGGCAATGATTATGCTTGATGCGGTTGTACGGTTGTTACCGGGGGTTCTCGGCAATGCGGCTTCAACCGAAAACGAAAGTTTTGAGCAAAATTTGCTGGAATATCCGCAATATACGCGACCAATAGAATGGAAAGGTCGCAAAGTACCGGATATTTTAATGAGCGGCCACCACGAAAATATTGCCAAGTGGCAAAGACAACAGGCTCTTCAAATAACACGAACACGACGCCCCGATTTATTGGAAAAAATACTTGATTCTGAATAAATTGTGGTGTATAGGAATAACAAATTAACTTAAAAAAGGTATGATAAAATGAATATTATCGAAAATATTGAAAAAGAACAAATTGAAAAGCTGATGGAAGGCAAAAATATGCCGACCTTTAAGCCGGGTGATACCTTGCGTGTTCACACCAAAGTTAAAGAAGGCGACAGAGAGCGTATTCAGGTTTATGAAGGCGTTTGCATTGCGCGCAAAAATGACGGTTTAAACTCGTCCTTTACCGTTCGTAAAATTTCGTTTGGTGAAGGTGTTGAACGTGTGTTCCCGCTGTATTCTCCGAATGTGGCAAAAATCGAAGTATCCCGTGTGGGTAAGGTTCGTCGTGCAAAGTTGTATTTCTTGCGTGCTTTGCGCGGTCGTTCGGCTCGTATTGCCGACGATTTGTCCGTATCGGTCAAAGAGGTAAACAACCCGAACAGCAAGTAATTTTTTGCTTTTGCAACAAAATAAAAGGGCGTGCGCATATCGTACGCTCTTTTTTGTATTCTCTAAAGATTTTTTTACCATTTTATGCTATTTGTAACAACAAATCATATATTGTCAGCGTAACACGTTTTTTTATATTTGTCCAGTTTTTTGTAAAAAAAACTCCCCCGAAAATAAATTCGAAGGAGAAAGATAAAACATTTGAAAATCAGTCTTTATGCACGGAAGAAATGTTGTAATATCCCCCATACTTTTTTCTTTGCTGCTCATCGGCAATAAAGCTTGAGACAATCAGACCGATTACACACAATAAAATTACGCCGAGAGCAACAACCGCCAAGGTATAATTGCGTCGAAAGGCTTGTTCGATTTGTGCCTCATTCCATTCACCGAGCATAAATTGTATGCCTTGATAGTCGCTGTTTTTTCCCGTCATATTAACAACTGTGACCAACATACCGTCAACCGGCGGAATCTTAACATCACTGCCGACACGCGGATGGGTCTCACCGGTAAAAATTCGCTTTACGGGATAACGTGTTGAATCAATCTCAACATACATCAGGCCGCGGTCTTGCACAATATGTTCCACACCCAGAATTTCGGGTTCCACCGGTGTACTGTCAAACCACGAGCAACCGACAAAAAGCAATGCTGCCAAAATACACAGCAGAATAATCAAAACTTTTTTCATAGGCAAATAATATATATAATTAAAAATAGTGTTCATAATAGGTTTAATGCCGCCAATATAGCTATTGAGAAATTGAATGTCAATAAATTTTATAAAAAAAACAATTCGTTAATTATGCGGTATTATTATACCTTAACAATAAAATGTTGAAAAAATATCAATTTTTTTATTGACAAGCATAAAAGTTTGTGTATATTGGCGAAGAATTAACATTAACTTTTGAGAGAGATTAAGATGATTTCTACACATACAACAAAACCGTCGGACATCGAAAGAAAATGGTATGTTGTCGATGCCGAAGGTGTTATTTTGGGGCGTCTTTCCGCTGAAATCGCCAAGATTTTGCGCGGCAAGAACAAGCCTTATTTTACGCCGAATTTGGATTGCGGCGATTATGTCGTTGTAATCAATGCCGACAAAGTTAAATTGACGGGCAAAAAATTGGCGAACAAACACTATTATAAGCACACCGGCTACATCGGCAGCGTAAAAGATACGACAGCCGGCAAGATTCTGAGCGGTCGTTTTCCGGAACGCGTGATTCAAAAAGCCGTTGAACGTATGATTTCGCGTAATCCGCTCGGCCGTCAGATGATGACAAAGCTGAAAGTATATGCCGGTTCGGAACATCCGCATACGGCGCAGAATCCGGTTGTTTGGGATTTTGCTTCTCAAAACTCTAAGAATAAAAGGAGTGCATTATAATGGTTGCTAAGAAGAAAATTGAATCTCTGCAGGATATTAAAGCTGCAACAGCCGCTGTTGAAGAGCCGAAAGCGTCACGCAAAGCCGTAAAAGACAAAAAGGGCCGTTCTTATGCTACCGGTAAGCGTAAAGATGCCGTTGCCCGCGTATGGATTATGCCGGGGAAGGGTAATATCACGATTAACGACAAGTCGATTGACGAATATTTTGCCCGTCCGGTTTTGAAAATGGTTATCAATCAGCCGTTTGCGATTACGAATCGTGAGAATGAGTTTGATGTTATCTGCACGGTTAAGGGCGGCGGCTTGTCCGGTCAGGCCGGTGCGATTAAGCACGGTATTTCAAAGGCTCTGAACGAATATGAGCCGGAATTGCGTGCCGCATTAAAGAGCGCAGGTTTCTTGACACGTGATGACCGTGTGGTTGAACGTAAGAAATACGGTAAGGCGAAAGCTCGTCGTTCGTATCAGTTCAGCAAGCGTTAATTTTTGCAAAAGGGTAAGTACGAAAGGTCGTCGTTATGGCGGCCTTTTTTGTGTATAAATGCAGGTATTTTGTGCATATAAACTTATCAACAAGAGTATTTTTTTATCTTGGAAATAAGCAAAATCGATTCTATACTTCGTTCCAACATCTCGGTTAAGCAGATGAAGTTATGTGTATTCAATGAGTGTCTTTCGGGGGTTCAGGCAATACGCCGATAAGGGTGCTGAAGCAATACACATAATGCATCTGCTAAGGGATTATAGGTGGTTATATCGAAATAGGTATGACTATAATTTGAACAATAAATAACTTTATTTTCAAAGAAAGGAGAAATTTATGAAATATTCAAGAACTGCAATAGGGCTTTTGACAGCGCAGTATCGTAGTGTTTTAAAGAAATGCCTGCTGATTAACCTCGGGTTATTCGCCTTAGGCGCGGTGGCGACGGCCACTCCGGCAAATGCGGCAGAGCCGGTTGATAATACAAATATCAAGATGACCGGTTCGGGAAATGCGGCAAGCGTTACCAAAGCGGGTTCTACTGATGACGCAAATGATGCCACGGCAGTTGGTGTGAATGCGTATGCAACCAATGATGGTGCCACAGCATTCGGAAAAGCGGCGGGAGCTGAAGGTGAGAGAGCGACGGCTATTGGTCGTTCAGCAAAGGCTTCAGCAACGGAAACAACGGCTGTGGGAGATGAGGCACAAGCAACAAAAACTAATGCTACGGCAGTTGGTGTGAAGGCACAAGCTTTAGGGGTTGCCTCAACAGCAATCGGTCGAGCTGCCACGGTTTCAGAAAGCGCGTCAAATGCTGTTGCTATCGGGTTACAGGCATCAGCTTCAGGCGAGGGGGCTATTGCTTTGGGTTGGCAGACCAAGACTGCCAAAGATTCAGTATCTGTAGGTGCTAAAGCAGAATCAGCGAAGAACGCGACTGCTTTAGGGCGCGGTTCTAACGCTTCTGGTGAAGGCTCCGTTGCTTTGGGTTTTGGCTCAACAACAACAGAAGCAAACACAGTTTCTGTCGGTAATGATGCAACTAAGCGCAAGATTACGAATGTTGCCGCCGGTGTGGCTGATAATGACGTGGTTATAATGAGCCAACTTAACGGTAAGCAAGATACGATTGATGCCGACCACAAGCTTTCTTCAACTTTGGTCGACGGCTTAGGCACAATGGCTGCGGCTAGTACTGATGATTATGAAACAAAGGCAGTTGCAGAAGGTAAGTATCAAACACAAGCTGCTATGTCTGCTTATAGCACAAAAGAAGTTGCTGATACATTATATGCCGCGAAGTCGATTGAAGATACAGTTTCCGGTCATACCGTGTCCATCAACACAATTAACTCGACATTGAGTAACAAAGCTGATGCGGCTGATGTATGGACGAGAACGCAGTTGGCGACGGCAGATACCAATGCCAATATCAATGTTGCAAATATTGCCTTCAGTACAGCTCAAACAGCGGCTTTAAATTCCGGTATTACCGACACTTTGGTTGGCAAGATTACAGCTAACGAATCTGCGATTTCCAGTATCAGAACTAAACTGATCGGTGCGTACACAACAGATGGTACGGTTTCTAATATTATCACCAAGTCGTTTGTTGAACAACTGACCGGAACTGAACCAACAACAGTAACTAGTGATTCACTGAAAACTGCATTAACCGATACGGTAATGGATGCGGCGAC
>JAFVBL010000033.1 GCA_017479985.1 Alphaproteobacteria bacterium
AATTAGGTTAATGCGAAGAAGGATTTTTTCGCCGTGTACAACAAAAGGTACATAAGAAAATACAGCGGCTAAAAACTCGTAGAATTAGGTTAATACGAAGAAGGATTTTTTCGCCGTGTACAACAAAAGGTACATAAGAAAATACAGCGGCTAAAAACTCGTAGAATTAGGTTAATACGAAGAAGGATTTTTTCGCCGTGTACAACAAAAGGTACATAAGAAAAAATCCTTCAAGTAGTAACCAATTATACGAGTTTTTAAACCATTGCCATACCGCCGTTAACGTGTATAGTCTGTCCCGTAATGTATTGTGCTTCATCGGAAGCCAAAAATGCGACGGCATTGGCAATATCTTGCGCTTCACCGAGCTTACCTTCCGGAATTTTTGCCAAGAGAGCGGCTTTGACATCGTCCGGCAACACGTCAGTCATCGGCGTACGAATAAAGCCCGGTGCAATGGAATTTACGGTTACACCGCGCGAACCGACTTCTTGCGCCAAACATTTATTCATTGCAATCATACCGGCTTTGGAAGCGGAATAATTGGCTTGACCGGCATTTCCCATAACACCGACAACAGATGCCATACCGATAATACGACCGTAACGGCGTTTCATCATACCGCGCACAACAGTGCGTGCCAATTTGAAACCTGATGTAAGATTAACATCCAACACAGCTTGCCATTGTTCATCACTCATACGAATAAACAACCCGTCTCTGGTAATACCGGCATTATTGACCAAAATATCAATTTTTCCGAACTTTTCTTCCACATCGTTGACCAGTGTTTTAATCGCCTCGGTATCGCCTAAATTGGCGGCAAAATACTCAACATTGTCACCGAGTTCGGCTTTGAGCGCTTTTAAGCCGTCTTCATTCATATCGGTCAGTGCCAAATATGCGCCCTGCTCGTGCAAAGTATGAGCAATTTTTCGACCGATACCGCCGGCGGCACCGGTAATCAAAGCAACTTTTTCATCTAATCTGAACATATTTTTTCCTTTCATTTTTAAGGGTTATAAATTGTTTGCCAGCTCTTCAATTTCTGCGATTGAGCCGACAGATATCGAGTTCATTTCCTTATTACTGCGTTTGGCAATCCCCGAAAGTACCTTTCCGGCACCGAGTTCCACCAAATCTGTCACATTATTTTCTTTGAAAAACAACATTGTTTCGCGCCATCTGACAGTACCCGTCACCTGTTCAATCAGATGCTTGATAATTTCTTTATGTTCCGTAATCGGCAATGCCAACACATTGGCAACCAGCGGAATTTGCGCGTCTTTTGCATCAACTTCCATAAACGCACGCGCCATAACATCGGCGGCCGGTGCCATAAACGGACTGTGAAACGGTGCACTTACCGCAAGTTTAACACACTTACGCGCCCCGAACTCCGCAGCAATTTCCACCGCTTTATCAATAGCGGCCATTGAACCGGAGAGTACAACCTGACCGTCGGAATTGTCGTTTGCCGCCACACAGATATCCTTACCGTTGCAACAAGCTTCAACAAGAGCCCCCACATCTTGATACGACAGACCTAAAACCGCAGCCATACCGCCCACTCCGAACGGTACGGCATTTTGCATTGCTTCACCGCGCAGACGCAGCAATTTTGCCGTATCACTCAAGCTGAACACATTGGCCGCACACGCCGCAGAATACTCACCGAGAGAATGACCGGCAACAAAAGCCGCTTTGGTTTCAAGTAATATACCGAACTCTTTTTCCAACACACGAACCACCGCCATTGAAAACGCCATCAATGCCGGCTGTGTATTTGCCGTCATCATCAGTTCTGAATCCGGACCTTCAACCATAATTTTAAACAAATCCTGAGACAAAGCCTCATTGACTTCATCAAACACCTCTCGCGCACAAACAAAATTCTCCGCCAGTTCCTTTCCCATTCCGACGAACTGGGAACCTTGTCCCGGAAATACAAAAGCATACTTCATCTGATTCCTTTCTCAAATTCTTTCACAAGATATAAAGAGAGGCATTTAAAATGTCAAGCAAAACGCCGATGATGTTCACAAATCACTGTTTAATCCGCACCGATAACTTCGCGGCGACCGACGTGGTCTTGTTTGGTAACCACGCCTTCCTGCTCCATTCGCTCAATCAGGTTCGCCGCACGATTATAGCCGATTCGCAGTTTACGCTGAACATAGCTTGTTGAAGCCTTTTTGTCGGTACGCACGATTTCAACGGCCTGACGATATAAATCTTCTTCGCCGTTATCGTTTCCAAACTCGCCTTTATCAAACACCGGACCGGAATCTTTGGTATTCAGTTCACCTGCCGTCACTTCAGATACATATTTCGGCTCGCCTTGCGATTTAATATATTCCACCACGTGCTCAACTTCTTCATCTGCAACAAAACAACCGTGAACACGTATCGGACGCGAACCGGACGACATAAACAGCATATCACCCATTCCGAGCAGTTGCTCTGCGCCTTTTTCGCCCAAAATCGTACCGCTGTCGATTTTGGTTGTTACGTGGAAGCTGATACGGCTAGGGAAATTGGACTTAATCACACCGGTAATCACATCAACCGACGGGCGTTGCGTCGACATAATCAAGTGAATTCCGGCGGCACGTGCCATTTGCGCCAAACGCTGAATTGCGCCCTCAACTTCTTTACCGGCAACCAACATCAAATCCGCCATTTCATCAACCACAATCACAATATACGGCATCGGTGAGGTATCTATGACCTGTTCTTCATAAATCGGCTGACCGGTGTCACGGTCAAATCCGGTCTGAATGGTCTTTTTAATCTCTTTGCCACTGCTGCGCATATCGGCAACTTTTTTATTGTAACCGGCAATATTGCGCACATTCAAAAGAGCCATCTGTCGATAGCGTTTTTCCATTTCCTGCACGGCCCACTTGAGCCCGACCACCGCCTTTGCCGGATCGGTAATCACCGGCGTCAATAAATGCGGAATACCGTTATACATTGAGAATTCGAGTTGTTTCGGGTCAATCATTATAAATTTACATTGTTCCGGTGTCATTCGGTACAACAGTGATAAAATCATCGTATTCACACCGACAGATTTACCCGAACCGGTTGTACCGGCTACCAAAAGGTGCGGCATTTTGGAAATATCGGCATAAACATTTTGCCCGCCGATGTCTTTACCTAAGGCAACATTCAATATATTTTTGCTGTGTTGAAATTCACTGTCTTCAAACAAATCGCGAATCCACACGGTTTGCCGCTTTTCGTTCGGCATTTCAATACCGATGGTACTATGTCCGCTCACCACCGCCATACGTACCGACGATACCGCCATTGAGCGCGCAATATCATCCGAAAGTCCGATTACACGTGCCGTACGCGTACCGGCCTTCGGTTCCAACTCATACAGCGTAACCACCGGTCCGGGACGAACTTCCACAATTTCTCCGCGTATGCCGAAATCATTCAAGACCTGCTCGAGTTTTGCCGCATTTTCTTTGAGAGCATTTTCATCAATCCGCACCGCACCGGTTTCTTTAGGTTTGGCAAGCAATTCCAAACTCGGCAATTTGTATTCTTCCGATTCGGCTTGCGTAACAGGCTGTGCCGGAACAACTTTCGGTGTAACGACTTTTGCCGATTCGTTATCGGCAATATGCTGCATTTGCAACGGTTGAGACAAGGCTTTCGGCGCCTCGGACGGCACATTCAACAATTCTTCCTGAACAGCAGACGGTACCGCAGTCGTTTTGCGCACGGACGGCGCTTTCATACCCTCGGTATGATAAATATCTTCCGGTGTTATTTTCCGAACGGATTTTTTCGCTGTCGGCGGTGTTTCCTCAATAAACTCAAAAGTCGGGTTGACCGTTTGTTTTTTATGTGTTTCATTCTGATTTGCCGCAATTTCGGAAACATCTGCGTCATTTTGCGGTTCGAATTTGCGGACATTCGGCATAACAATGGTCGGACCGCTGTTTGTCGAAACGGACCTCTGCGTCTCCGCAACCTGATTTGTTGCCGATATATTCTGCCGTGCATACAAAGTTGCCGCAGTTGTTGTTCTCAGAGATTGATTCATTGTCGGTTCGACACGTTCAAATTCAGGTTCGGCACGCGGACGCAATAAGTCAAGTTTGCTTTGCATTTTTGCGTGTAAATAACTCGGGTTTATTTCTTTAAATTCGCTGAAACTGCGAATGTTTGCCATTTTCTTGAAACGATTGTATATAAATTTGCAAATACTGCCGAAAAGTCTCCCTGTAAAGCTCAATAATCTCCACCAAAACTTAAAGGTAATACCGGCAGCAAAATTAAACATCAAAAAACACAAGAAGCAGAGCATTATCTTGATAATTATCGTGTAATACGGCACATTCATCAGATTGATATGCGTCCCGAGCGGACTGCTGAGCGAACGACTCCAACCACCGGCTAAATTATACGGCAAATTAAAGCGTCCCAAAAAAGAATGACAAGTCAAATCAATAAAACACGCCGTACATAAAACCCCGACAACCCAAGCCGCAATACGGGATTTATATTTCCAAAACGAATGGCGACGCAATAAGGATACGCCCCATATAATCGGCACAAGCAAAAAGATAATCAGAGCCAAACCAAATGAACTAAGCACAAAATCGGCGCTGACGGCACCGAAGGTACCTAAAAAATTTTTCACTTCACCCACACCGGAAGTTACTTTATTAAACGACGGATCTTCGGGGTGATAATCAATCAGTGCAGCAAATATCGCCGTCGGCAACAAAATAAAAGCCAACCCGAAGATATTACACATCAGTGCGTGAAACCAAGTTTCATCAGATTTCTTTTCTATTTCTTTTTGCTCCATAACTTCCTCAAATCATCGAATCCGAACCGCTTAAAGTATACACACGATTCATCAACAAAGTCTTAAAAAACACTTAAAAAAACAGAAAAAAATATGGACAATGGTATAGAAAAAACTTGTATAATGAGGTTAATACGCCGCAAGCAGGTTAGCGCAGTGTACAAAAAATACAAACATCTAAAAATCCGAAGAATGAGTCAGATACGCAGTTTCCCTTTGCGTGTGGTGTACAAAAAAGGTACATAAGCGCAAAGGGAAACAAATAGATGACCATTATACGGATTTTTTAGAATTGATCGGAGGTGCGTTTAATCAATTCCTCAATATTCTCAGGCGGCCAACCCGGTGTTTCCATACCGAGATGGATACCCATTTTAGCCAATACTTCTTTGATTTCGTTCAAGGACTTACGACCGAAGTTCGGCGTACGAAGCATTTCTGCCTCTGTCTTTTGAACCAAATCACCGATGTATGTGATGTTGTCATTCTTCAGGCAATTTGCCGAACGAACGGAGAGTTCAAGCTCATCAACCTTACGCAACAAATTCTTGTTAAACGGTAATTCTTCGCGAACATCTTCCGTTTGACTTTCCGGATCATCAAAGTTGATAAACGGCTTAAATTGGTCGACCAAAATACGAGCTGCACGAGCAACCGCATCACGTGGAGAAACAACACCGTTTGTTTCGACAATCATTGTCAATTTATCATAGTCGGTAATTTGTCCGACACGGGTATGTTCAACTTTGTACGAAACCTTTTTAACCGGCGAATAAATCGCATCAACGTTAATCAGACCGATGGTCATATCACTGTTCATATTGCTGGAAGCCGGTACATAGCCCATACCGGTCGTGACCGTCAATTCCATATTGATTTTAGCACCGGCATCAAGAGTACAAATAACGTGCTCCGGATTTTTGATTTCAACATCGTGACCGGTCTCAATCATTGCGGCCGTTACCGTACACGGACCTTCAGCCTTCAAAGTCAGAACTTTTGCCGATTCGCTATGAACTGCAACAGCCAATTCCTTAATATTCAGAACAATATCGGTAACATCTTCGCGAACTCCCGGAATAACCGAAAATTCGTGCAGCACACCGTCGATTTTGATTGCCGAAACAGCACCGCCTTGCAAAGAAGACAGCAAAACTCTTCTCAGCGCATTGCCCAAAGTCAGTCCGAAGCCTCTCTCCAAAGGTTCAACCACAATTTTTGCTTTATTTGCATTTTCCAACGTAGTTTCATTCAGCTCTGTCGGATGTTGAAGATCCTTCCAATTCTTTTCAATCACGGGTTTTATCCTTTTCTTTAGAGTTATATATGCATATATTATAAGTAAGCACGGCAACAGACATAATAAGCCTGCCCCGTGCCAAACAAAAAACTAGACGCGGCGTCTTTTTCTCAAACGGCAACCGTTGTGCGGAATCGGCGTTACATCACGAATTGATGTAATTGTAAAGCCGACAACCTGCAATGCTCTGATTGCGGATTCTCTGCCCGACCCCGGACCTTTAACTTCAACTTCAAGAGTTTTCATACCGTTTTCCTGAGCCTTTTTACCGGCATCTTCCGCAGCAACCTGAGCTGCATACGGCGTAGACTTTCTGGAACCTTTAAAACCCTGAGCACCGGCAGTCGACCAAGAAACAGTGTTGCCTTGAGCGTCCGTAATGGTTACTCTGGTATTATTAAAAGAAGAATCGATGTGCGCCACACCGGAAGTAATATTCTTTTTTTCTTTTTTCTTTTTAATCGTAGCTTTAGCCATTTGCTTCCCTCACTATTTCTTCTTATTCGCAATAGTTTTACGTTTACCTTTACGGGTACGAGCATTCTGCTTGGTGCTCTGACCGCGTACCGGCAAGCCCTTACGGTGTCTCAAACCGCGATAGCAACCCAAATCCATCAAACGTTTGATGTTGGTACCGACTTCACGGCGCAATTCACCTTCCACCAAGTAATCACTGTCGATTACTTCACGAATTTTCATAATTTCATCATCGGACAAATCATTAACACGGCGGCTAAGATCAATACCCGACTTCACGCAAATGTCCTGAGCAGACTTACGTCCAATACCGAAGATATAAGTCAAAGCAACTTCAATTCTCTTCGCGCTTGGAATATTTACACCAGCTATACGAGCCAAATTTAATCTCCATTATTCAAAAAATTAAAACATTCAAAAAGTTGATCACCACTTTTCAAAATTAAGCGGATTATAGGCACGATATTTACAAGAGTCAACACATTTTTGCAAAAAAATTAAATTTTTTTTACGATTTTAACATTTTTTTAACTTTGTGTATTTTTTTAAGGTTTAATATATTGATTTTATGTTATATTCTATTTTTACATTCTCTGTTTGACATTGTCTTTTTGAAAACACGCCCCGAAACGAAAATATAAAAAGTACCGGAATTTTTCAAAATAAATCAAAAATAAGTGTTGCAATTCAAAATAAAATAGAATAATAAGAATACGACCGCACGGTAAGATGGCAGAGTGGTCGAATGCGGTTGACTCGAAATCAATTGTACGTTTTACCGCGTACCTAGGGTTCGAATCCCTATCTTACCGCCATTAAGGATAAGTCGTCAGAAATGGCGACTTTTCTTTTTATTTCAATAACTTAAGTTGGTCCGTATAATATGTTTTTAAAAATGCTGTTTTTTGAAGTTTATACGGACCATTTATAATAACATTCTTGTAAAATCAATAAGTTAGTTAAAATGTATTCTCCAAAAATCCCCGCCCGTATGCTTTCTGCCTGTTGCTTTTATTTTCCCCATTTGTGATTGATGAGCAGATTTTTTTAATTATTCTGTTTCCGTTGATTCCTAAAAAATATTTTCGTCCTTACCTACATAGAAAATTGCCTAAAATATAACTTTTTTACCTTCAACACATTCATCAAATATAGCAAAAATCAAAAAAACTCAATGCCAAAAATTTCATAACTAATTGAATTTATTATATATATTTTATTTTTCTATTTTATAAAATATAACGAAAAATATCTTTTTAAGCAAAAATAATCAATCAAAAAAAATTTCCGCAACAAAAATATTTATTTTACCGCAAAATATAAAAATAATTTAGCCAAAACAATAAGTTGCAAAAACGCATTTAGTAGAAATGGAAATTTAGTTAAGTAGAAATGCCAAAAAACAGGGATTTTAAAAAATAGGGGGGTGTACTATGCCTGACCCTGAATGAAAATAATTTACACCAATCGATAATAATTATTTGAAAAATATTCAATCTATTGGTGTTCATAACGAATAAAGGTAAAAGAACATGGCAAATTATAAAAGCCTTTACGATCATGAGCATGAAGAAGCAATTGCTATCTATTGTGCAAAGAATAATGTTGAATTTGATGAAGCAAACGCATACGATGTGGTGCTTGAAACATTTAAGAATAATCCAATCAAATACACTCATAAAGACAAAGAAACAGGCGAAGAAAAAGAATATGATAAAACACAACGTGTTGCTCGGCAAATTGAATTTCAGCCAAAAACTATCGCACGAATTGCAGCGAAAGCGGAAGTATATAAAAAACGTTTTGCTGCAGAGTTCTATGCAAAAAATATTGAAAAAGCTAAAAAAGACAGAGCACCGAGTTTGGATAAACTGGTCGATAATTTGTATCTGCTGAATATTGTTGATGGACAAAGTTATTTGGCTTTTGTAAATAATTTAATGCAGATTGTTTATTCGCGAGACAATGAAATCCCTGAAGATGACAAAACTTGCATGATCTTCAACGGCGTTCCACGCAATGGTAAATCAGCAACGGCGAAAGCTATCTGCGAAGTTGAAACTCAATTTGGAAATGTATACAGAGCCGGCTCTCCAAAAATTTTAAGTGCGCAACATGCTGAACGTGTATATCAGAGCCACCTTAATTCTTTTGATGAAATAAAATCATCAGATATTGTTCGTGAAGATGTGTTAAGTCTTATTAACGGCGGTGAAAGAGAACTGGATCCGAAAAATAAAAAGCAATATATACAGCGTGTCAACACCAACCTTATTTTTACCTCAAATGACCAACTTAATCTTATCCAACGGCGCATATCATTGATTAAGTTCGGAAATAGGTTGAATGGGCGACCGCTTGGGGAGGGCACGCTAAAAAACATCATAACCGAAATTATGAATTCATTACCGGATTTTAGTCATTACTACGATATATATAACATTGTTTCAAAGTATAACGAAAACAGAGTAAATCCCCAAGCTGTCGATGATGTAATAAGTTTTATGTATTCTAAGTTTGGATTTGTAAAAGAAACAGACGATGTTACATTAACGGCAGAAATAATTTTTTCTCCTCATGATGTATACGAACATATCAGAGGCCAAAATATTAAACAAATGGTTATATCAGAGCGCAAAGATTCTATCAGAACATTCTTACGCTTATTGGCGGAAAGAGGTATTGTTGATGAAATCAAATATCCTAAATGCACAACAACTAGTTATAAAGTTAACGGGGCTAATTTTTTAAAAATTGTTACGGAATTTCAGAAAATAAATACAAAAGACGAGGTAAACACAAAAATCACGAAGCAGGAACTTAGGGATTTATTGGCTCCTTATTTTGAGCCAACGTTACCTGAGGATTATGTGCCGCTCACCAAAATTAAGTTACCGGAAGTTATTATTACACCGCCTCCGGCTAAATTATTGGCTTTGCCGAGTCCGGAGTATTTTAATAAAAACAGCGGTGAAAAAGATATGAAAAATGGCAATGCAGCTAACGCGAAAAGCAGTAATGTAACTGATGCAAAAAGCGCTAGTGTAGCAGAAATTAAAAATAGTGTCACAAGCACAATCAAAGAACTGTCGATTGATTTGGAAACTTATTCCGATGTGGATATTAAGCAGAACGGTGTTTATAAATACGCTGACAGCTCAAATTTTGACATTTTGCTGTTTGCCTATTCGGTCAACAGCGGAGATGTTAAAGTGGTTGATTTAGCGTCAGGCGAAAAAATTCCTGAAGATGTATTAAAGGCTTTGACCGATGATACAGTAATCAAGTGGGCTTTTAATGCTAATTTTGAGCGTGTCTGTTTGTCGGTATGGCTGAAAAAATATTATCCGCAATATTTTAAGGGGTATCAGTCAGATGAAAAAGCGTTGCAAAATTACCTTTCCCCGACTTCGTGGCGGTGTTCTATGGTCTGGTCAAATTATGTCGGGTTGCCGCATAGTTTGGATGCTGTCGGAAAAGAACTTAATCTGACCGACAAAAAAATGAAGGAAGGCAAGGAACTTATTAAATATTTCTGCTGTCCGTGCAAGCCAACTGCCAAAAACGGAATGCGCACGCAAAACTTGCCGCAGCATAATCCTGACGACTGGGAAACATTCAAGCAATATAATAAGCGTGATGTTGAAGCGGAACTAGAAATTAAAGAACGTTTGCGCCTCACGCCTGTTCCAGAAGATGTTTGGAAACAATATGTCATAGACCAAAAAATCAATGACCGAGGCGTTAAAATTGATACGGCTTTTGTGCAAAAAGCGCAGGAAGTTGACGATACGATCAGAGATATTAATTATGCTGAGCTGAAAAATATAACTGGACTTGATAATCCCAACAGCACGGTGCAGTTAAAAAATTGGCTGAAAACACAGGGTGTTACTACAGAAAACCTTGATAAAAAAGCAATCGAGGAGCTGTTGACACAGCATAATGAGGGCATAGTGCCGCAAGCATTAAAATTAAAGCTGCAACTGGCTAAAAGTTCGGTCAAAAAATATTCTCGTATGCAGGATATGACAACACAAGACGGACGCGCAAGAGGTTGCTTTATGTTCTATGGTGCCACTACAACCGGTCGTTGGGCAGGCCGCGGTATTCAGTTGCAAAACTTGCCGCAAAATCACTTAAAAGAACTTGATGCGGCTCGTAATGCGATTCTTAATGCCGATTATGAAGCTATGAGAGAAAAATTTATCAGCGAAGATGGCAAAACATCATATAACACACCTGATGCGTTATCGCAACTACTTCGCACTGCCATAATTCCTGATGACGGTCATAAATTTATTGTAGCTGATTACAGTCAAATTGAGGCTAGAGTACTATCTGTTATTGCCGGTGAAGAATGGCGTCTTAAGGCTTTTGCAAACAACAAAGATATTTATTGTGAAAGCGCTTCGCATATGTTTAACAAACCTGTTGAGAAAAACGGTATCAATGGTGATCTGCGTGATAAAGGAAAAATTGCCGAATTAGCTCTCGGTTATGGCGGCGGTGAAAATGCTTTAATCCGTATGGGGGCTTTAGACATGGGAATCAGTGCGGAAGAATTGCCGTCGCTTGTTACACAATGGCGTGCATCCAATCCCCAAATCGTCGAATTTTGGAAAAAGTGCGATAAAGCTGCAAAAGAAGCTATCAGAAAACGCTCATATGCCGAAGTTGATAATATCCGGTTTTGGTGCCCTGAAAATATTCTATATATTGAATTACCTTCCGGTCGCTCTTTAGCTTATCGTAACCCTGAGCTCCAAAAAGATGAAAACGGATACGATAAGATTGTTTACAGAGGCGGAAAAGATAAAAAACTACAGGAAGTCAGCACCTATGGTGCAAAACTGGTGGAAAACATCATTCAAGGCATCAGTCGGGATATTTTGGCTTATGCTTTGGGGAATTTAGCCGACTATAAAGTTGTGGCGCATGTTCATGATGAAGTCATTGTTGAAGTGCCGATGAATATAAAAGATGAAACGATTTGTAATATTATGTCACAAACGCCGTCATGGATTGAGGGGCTTCTATTAAAAGCTAAAGGCTATGAGTGCCCTTACTATCAGAAACAATAAAACTGACTCATAAGAAAACCCTATATGCATCTGATTCGTTTTTGCGATAAATGGCTAAGCAGAGGTTGAATTCGTGCATATAGGGCTGTTTTAGGAGCTTTAGGGAAATCCTATTTCTTAAACAAGTCGGAGTGCGAGCCGATATGGACAGCATATAAAATCAATTCAGACTTCTCTACTTTATAAATCAACAATAAATCCGGCTTAATATGACATTCGCGATAGTTTTTATAATTACCGCTTAAAGCGTGGTCACGATATTTTGCCTCTAAAGTCTTTTCTGCAAGCAAAGTATCTAAAACAAGCTTAAGTTCTGCCTTATCTTTGGCATTTTTGATTTTTTTAACTTCTGTCTTAAACGCAGAAGAAACAACCAGTTCCAACATTATTAAAGTCCCAAATCCTGCCACATTTCATCGGTATTTTTATAGCGCGTTAAGTCCTTTTTATTTTCAACATCGGCTATAACCTGCTGCAACATTTCATTTGGCTCATATTCCGGTTTCAATGTTGGCTTAAACGGTATGCCTTTATGAATAATAACTTGCATTAAAAACATACGGATTGCCTCATTCAGGCTAATCCCCAACTGATTCATGATATTTTCGGCATCTTCCTTAACCTTACTGTCTATCCGTGCTTGAATAAGTGCATTCATTTACTTTCTCCTTAAAATTACATAATTAAATATAATACAATATCCATACATTGTCAATACACATTAAGTTATAAATTGAAAATTTACCATTCATCGGCGAGCATAATTGTTAGAACACGCTTGGTTATGCTCGGATTAGCAGGGTTTTCGGAAGCATAGCATGTATTAAACCGGTCGTAATAATCGATTTTCCAAAAGATTTTATTGCCGTTATATACAAAGCTTCCGAAGTCATGTTCGCCATAAGGATCGTTGTCCGGTGTAAAATCATTAAAATCTTGCACCAACTGCAGAATATTTGCAACATCTTCGGCATCCATTGAATCAATACCGGCAGTCAAGAGTACCTGACCACCGGTAAATGTTTTGCGAAAATTATCGTTCAGGGTTTTAATGTCGGTCATTATTTTGCGCTTTCAACATTTGTTTCGTTCAAAAATTCGCTAAACCGACGCAACGCATTAATAACCGAAGAATGCGAACGCTTGCCATAGCTTGCCTTTTTGCCGGTCTTTTCATATTGAGGCATAATTTCCGGCAAATGTTGCGCCAAATGTTCATAAGATATTTTTTCTTTCCGACACAATCTATCCAACCGGCTCGGATAATCAACCGAGGTTAAAGGGCTGTAATTTTTAGCTAAAAGATATTGTTCAAATTGCTTTTGCATAGTGTTTTCCTTTCTAAAATTAGGGGTTAAAGTTTGAGATTTAATTGTTAGCGTTGACGCTGACGATGTCGATGACCACCGCACAACCGCGTTCTTTTTCGATATATGCTGCATCTAAGGCATCGCGATAGCTCCAGTAGATTGTCGGCATCAAAATTCCGTTTATTTTAATCTGCCACATAGTATTTTCTCCTTAAAATTGAATCATTAATTATTTACATTAAATAGTATATCAGGCAAAAAACACCTTGCGAGCCCCCTAATTTACTAAAATGTGCACTTTTTTTGCTATTTTTTACGTATAGTGAATCAAAGCCTTGTTTTTAAAAGAAAAAAATAATACCAAGCCCCGTGTGTAACTTGGTGTTCATAATATTTGTGTTTAATAGTATTCTCTGTAATCTCTTTTATTAAATTGATGTTCTAAACAATTTTGTAATGCGTAGAACAGTTAAATAAAATCACCAATTTCCCATTTACCGTTATCAAACGATAAACTCAGTATACTTCCATTAGGTACATCAATTCCGTTTTGTCCTAAAGCTATAAGCAATTGTGTTAACATTATTCCATGAGAAGAAACTGCTAGAACTGAATATTGAGAACTTTCGGCATATTGCAACAATCCTTCAAAAACACGCTGTCTGACTTCTTTTTTGCTCTCCCCGCCGATAAATCTCAAATTTTCATATTCCGCATCAGAACTGCGCCATTGTTGATATTTTTCGCCATATTTATTCTGAATCTCAGTATAGTGCATTCCCTCAATTTCACCTACATTGACTTCTATAAAATGTGCATTTTCCAAAATAGGACAGTGTAAAAATTGATTGGCTAATTCTGCTGTTTGCTTTGCGCGCATCAAAGGTGAACAAAGGATAATCTCAATATTTTTATTTTGTAGTTTTTTGCCTATATCTAAAGCCTGTTGCTTGCCTAAATCGGTTAAAACAGAATCATTAGTTTGGCCTTGTGTTCGGCCGGCTAAATTATAAGTACTTTGCCCATGGCGAAAAATATAAAAAGTTTTTTTCATTTTTCAAATACCCCAGATTTAAACACCGTTGATTTTTTGAATTCTGAAGATAATAAAAGTCCTGACTTCCGCATAAAATTTGCAAATAAGTCTTTTACGACCATTAATTCTTTTTGCGGCGCATTACGATTTTTCATCATTGATATAACATCTGTCCATTTAAGTGCCACTTCTGTCATCTCTTCCTGATTAAGCGAGCTGTTGCGCGCCTCTCGCAATTTACGTTGAATTAATAACGGCTCATTATCCATATTATTACTATCATAAAAATTGCGATGCTTTCTATTATAAATACTTATGCGATCCACCGTTTTGTACCGGCTCATATTCGCCAAAATATCCGGAAGAAGATAATATGAGTCATCATGAACTCCCAAAGTTGCCGGAAAACCGATTTCTTTTGTTATGGCTAGTTGTTCCTCTTGACGGAAGAAAATTGAAACCTCGCTGGTATTACGATGCACGCCTAAAGCCACACACTCAATATTATAGCCATGTTCACGTGCTTGCAACAGTGTTTTCATTTTATAATCATCTGCATCAAGCAAAATACTTTCAATTACGATATTATAGCGCTTATCAAAACAATAATCCATAAGTTTAGTCCGCGCCATACCCGCATCTTTTTTAGTTTTGAATGTATAATTTGCACGATCATTTCTCATAATATCATCAGCTTTCGGATGCAATCGCCGTATATCATCAGTTCCGAATAATACAGGATATTCATTAAGATTTTCTTGTGCATAGCGACGAGAAGAATAACTTTTTCCTGCGCCAGATTGTCCGGTAATTAGGACAAAAGTCGGATTTTTTGAAGGTATGCAATCTTGTGTAAAAGTAGGGATAATCAATTCTTCCACCCATTTTTGATGCTCATCTGGAGATAGTAATGGAGTAAAAATCATATTATTACTCCTTTTCCAGATGTTGTATATATGGTATGTAAACATCCCCTACTTTTGCTAAAATAACCGATTTATCAATAAATTTCAACTCTTTTTGTAGTTGTTTGATTTTCTCACCATACTTTTGTTTCTTGTTACCGATACTTTGTTCCGATAAAACGTATAATTTTCTTATTAATGACAGAAGCACAAACTTAGCTTGCTCAATTTCATCAGAATTATTCATTTTATACATTCTCCTTTACATTTGTTTTCATTAAAAACCATCTGCTTTTCGATACTGAAGATATTCCTTTGTTTTTGTGGAACAAACGTGATGTTACGGTACTACCTTGTTTATCCAAGGAGTTTTCTTTAATAAAAGAACTATCACAATGCATATAAAGTATGTAACAAAAGGAAATATCCAACGCCAATTATTTCCGTTTATCTCTACACCAAAAACATCTGGTTCATATTCCATTATTATTCGATGAATTAAATAAACCCCTAAACTGCAAGAAGAAAGCAAAGATAAAAGTTTGGCACTAAGATTGTTGCATAAATTTAAATACTTAAAAAACACAAATATACCACAGGCTAAAATTACGCCGCAAAAACTTTGATAAGCAAACCAAGTCCTATCTGTTGCGCCTGTAATACACGAATAATGATATGTCCAAGCATAGCGAAAAACAGACACCACTATTGCTGAAAAATAAATTAAAAATCTTTGTTTCCTAGATATATTAGTCGTTGATAATAAATATCCTAATAAAGGATATATAAGCATTGTTTCTATAGGTAAGCGAAATGCAGCTAATGAGTTAATATCCATTACCCCCCCCAATGGAATTATTATTGAATCACACGCAAAAATAGAAATACAGATATACCAAAGGATTTTTCTATTCTCTGTTAATAGTGACAAAATAGGAAACAGTAAATATATTGAGAGAATTAAAGGGAAAAAATAATATATTTCCAATGCTTGATATCCCAAAATGGCATTTATAACGGTAGAAAAATGATAATCTGGTAAAAAAGTATTATTTTGCAGGCATTGTTTTACTAATAATAACGAACTCCAAAATAAAAACGGAATTAAAACGCGAACAAAGCGTTTTTTGAAAAATGTTTTTGTATCATATTTTTTGCGATAATCGAGTAAAGTCGCGCCAGACAGCATTAGAAAAACCGGAACAGCCCAATAGCACACAACCTCAACAATCAATGCCTGCGCCCAAGCAGAGGACGCTTGCCAACCATGCACAAGTGCGTTATGATGCAAGAACACCACACTCAGGCAGGCTAAAATGTTTAAAACATCAAAATATTTTATTCTGGTCATTGTTTTGCTCTTTTATTTTTTGATGACAGTCGCTCAACTTGCTGATTGAGCTCATATACCTGCTGTTGCATTTGGTTTATTTTGTATTCTAGCGGATACAATTTGCGTTTGAATTTAATTTTGATACCCAAAATAGTCAAAACCTTATATTTTTTAGATTGAGAATTTCTTATGGAAAATAATATTTTTGAAAAACTTATAGTTTTTCCAGTCAATCTATTTACAATGTGTATCATTAGACCATCTTTCCAAGGAGAATGGAATGCTACTTGAAAATAGTATTTTTCATATTTACTCTTGCAAAATTTCCAAGGTTTTCTACTACTTATAAAATGCATGATAAATGCATTTTTCCCAATTTTACGGAAATCTTCTGTTCTGCCTCCTTTATATTCTGTTAGTTGAGTATTCCAGCGTGGGTCAAGATAATCAATCTTGCCATTTAATACGGCATTGATAACATCTTGATCATTCCATAGAATTTCATCAAAATGGTTCTTAAGATATGTTTTAAATTTTGTTTCGATATTGTTTTCACGCCATTTTTTTAGATCTATCAATAAAACACCGGCATTAACGTATTTATCCAAATGTAGCCGATTTTGATTTTCGATATTCAAGACATCTATAACACCTTTACATAAATTACCATCCATATTTTCATTCATCAAAGGTGCTAAACTGTTTCTGACAATGATGTCACAATCTAAATAAATTAATTTATCAACATTTGGTAACAAAGTAGGTAGAACTAATCGATAATATGTAGCATAAGTAAAATGCGGATTACCTCTTAGCGGATAATTTTTAAATGCATCATCATTCATTTTAATAAATGTAATATTGAATTTTGCGATATTTTACAATTTTGCTATTTTATCTTTATTTTTTGATGATATTCCACCATCAAGGACATAAATATTAATATTGTCGTGTGGCAATTTATAGCGTAAAATTGAAGTGATAGCAATTCCCATATACTTGGCATATTTATCATCTGTCGCAAAACAAATATTTATATCTTTATTGTCATTTTCTTTAATTTCAGGATATCTAACAAAAGTTCTCTGTAATTCTTTGATCTTAAGCTTAGTTGTTCTCTTAATATGTGTTATATAAATACCGAAAAGCCATTCGGATAAATATCCGAAAATACGCGCTTCTTGAAAATCATAATTTGAAATATCAACCTGTTTTTCTATCTCAAATAAAATATCAAATAACCATTGACAATATTGATTAAAAATATCCTTCTTCATTATAAATATGTTGGTATAATAACCTTCTGAAGCTTCATTATATTTCTTAATATCAGCCTCATATTCCGGATATTTTTTTCGCAAAATTCCCAGAGTTAAATCATAGTCTTTAATATGAATTTTAGGGTCACTTGTTGCATAGTGATCATAATTATTTTTTGAACCGGCATTTTTTACATTCCATGGATTTACTGTTATGATATCATATTTACTAACGACATTTCTTACATTTTCTTCACGAAGTCCATATTTTTCAATATAAAAACCATCTAAATAATTATTATCAATCGTCCCCCATTTATTTTCATCATATTTTTTATCAATATTAAAATTAAGATGACGGCGGTAATGCATAAAACCGATGTAATCTGGATTTCCTAATTTTGAAAAATTTTTCCATACCCAGTATTGAGCCGTCAGTTCGCAATAATTTGGATTTTTAGCTGAAATATTATCGCCAGTGCTGTCTCCGATTAAATTATCTAACATCCATTTATAGTTCTTTTTTTTCTCATCCGTTTTTATATTTTTCTCAGCAACAGCACGACCGACATGTATAGGTTGAAAAATTCCGTTTTTTAATAATTCTGTAGGTTTATGGTAAGATAAAAGAATTTTAATTTTAGAAGTATTTGGTTGTTTTTTCATCTTATTTTTCTCCTTTGATATTCTCAAACAATTCCAAAGCTCTGGCAATGGCTTTATCCATATCATAATATTTGTAGTCGCCTAACCGACCTAAAAAATAAACATTTTTAAGCTCATCTGCTTTAGCCTTATATTTTGCATAAAGCTCAGCATTTTTATCATTCGGAATCGGGTAATAACGTTCGTTTTTTCCGCGCTCAAATTCTGAAGAATATTCTTTGGCGATAACCGTCTTATCCGAAATATCGTCAAGATAATATTTATATTCGTGAATTCGCGTAAAGTCGTAATTACACGGGTAGTTGACCACCGAATTGCACTGATAATATGGCATATTCAGTTCTTCTAGCTTAAAATTAACGCTCCGGTATGGTAATTCACCGAATTGATAGTCAAAAAACTCGTCAATCGGACCGGTGTAAAATAATCTCTCGTAAGGTTCTTTATAATCGGCAAATTTGATGTTTAAGCGTACTTCAATATTCGGGTGATTTAGCATATTTTCTACTGTTTTGGTATAACCCTCAAGCGGAATCCCCTGATATTTATCCTGAAAATAGCGTTCATCACAAGAAATATATACCGGCACACGTGCCGTTACCGCGCCGTCAACTTCTTCCGGCTTAACACCCCATTGTTTGGTTGTATAGTGCAAAAATATTTTTTCATAAACATACTCAGCCAAAAATTTCAAGTCAGCATCATCTTGTTTTTGAAACTCCAAAATCGGCACTTTCTTGTTATATTCAAATTTTGCCAACAACTTCTCTTCCATCCGGCGTGCCATTGTTTCCGGAAAAACATCGTATAATGTGCGCAGATTAAACGGAATGGTTGTTTCAATCCCGTCAATTACAGCAATAACCTTGTGCATATAGGTGTTAAATGATGTAAAACAGCTGATAAATTGCCATACATTTTCTAAATTGGTGTGAAAAATATGCGAACCATATTTGTGAATCATAATCCCGTTTTTATCACGATAATCATAAGCGTTACCGGCAATATGATTTTTAGCATCAATAACAACAACTTTTTCGTTCTGTTCTTCTGCAATTTTGCGCGCAATAGTGGCACCGGAAAAACCGGCACCCACAACTAAATTTATCATCTAATAAATCTCCTTAAATTTTGAATAAAATCTTTCCAACGATATCGCCATAAAAACAAAGTTTCCGATGTTTCCAAAAGACGGAGTTTGCGTCGTTTCTTCTCAGGTAGTTGAAATTGTCCCATGTGTTGATTGTGCAAGACAGACAACATAAAAGGTTTCTTTTGCTGCAAATAAATGTGACGATTTTCAGGACTGAGACGATTTAAATTCCATAAACACCCCTCAATACGACGCCGCAAAAACAAAGTTTGCCACTGAAAAAGCTGATGTTGTTGCAAATAATTTTCAATTTCGTCATATTCCAAACTTAAAGCAAAAATTTTTGCCTTATTCTTTACCGAGCTGTTGATATTATCTTGGCGATAATGCAAAAATGCTTTATCTAAAAGCATTATCCTTTCAGCGCAAATATTTGTTTTGAATATAAAACCGGTATCCTGATACGAAGCCCCTTTGCTTTCCGTAACAGTAATGTGGTGGTCTTGTAAAAATTTTCTGCGATATAAAGCCGACCAAATAGAACCCCATATTTTACTCATATATTGTTCCGGCTTTAAGCTGAAAACAGTGTTATAGTCTTGGATACGACCGATTTTAACCAATTGATTAAAATCACTGCTCCAATATTTATAATAATCCGCCTTGACAATATCCAGATTATATTGCTGCGCCGTATTATACAGTGTATCATACATATCGCTTTCAGCCCAATCATCCGATTCCAGAATAGCAACATATTCTCCGGAGGCAGTAGTCAATCCGGTGTTAATAGCTTTTCCGTAACCGCTGTTTTCTTGGGAGATAATTTTTATGCGCTTATCTTTAGCCGCATATCTTGCCAGAATTTCTACACTGTTGTCAGTCGAGCCATCATTAACACAAATAATTTCAATATCTGTGAGCGTCTGATTTATCACACTGTCTAAACATTGCGATAAATATTTTTCCACATTATAAACCGGTATAATAACGGAAACCTTAGGCATTGTATTACTCCACATTATTTTTCACATATCGGAGTAATGTTGAGCGCGAACAATTAATTTGTTTGGCAATACGCGTCAAATTTTCACCTTCATCCAAAAGCTTTTTAATCTGTCCATCATGCGCTTGTAACAAAAGTTGTCCGTTTCGCGGCGCACCGCGCGGTTTTCCTTGTTTCAATAGGTCATCTTGTATCTTTTTGTTTTTGAAGGATAAAATACCCTTATATAACCCTAAACAAATATCAGCAAGCTTACCAATTGTTTGCGGTAACGTTGTATTAATTAAAATTTGCTCTTGTACCGTATATAAAACCACTTCACGCTGTGCCAACAACTTGACATTTTTGATGATTTCCTCATAATGTTGTCCCAAAGTAGCAACGCTGGCAATAATGACCGAATCGCCGGAATTAAAATGTTTGCATACAACAGCAAAGTTTTCGAAAACAAGGTGCTTATCAATAATTATGCCTGAAATATCAAGATATTCATTGATGTTTTGTTTATCTTCTTTCTGTCTGTCTTTAAGCAAAATTGCATATTTCATTAGTTATCTTGTAGTCCCTGTTTGAATATTCATTTTTAATGCTTTCATTAATGGCATAAAACCAACGTTTAAATCAACCAGATTTTGACTCTTTTGCACTTTTTATTTGGATTTTAGTAAAATATAACAAAATCAATACATTGCAGTGATTTAAAGCCTATTCAACATACGCTGAAAAATTAAATTTCACCAACTGGAAACAAACGTTCTATTAAAATGACCAGTTTTTTTTTAATATTTTTGGAGATTTTTTACATGACTACAATAGGTTACATCAGAGTTAGTTCGAATAAACAGACGCTTGAACATCAGCGTTTTGAGATAGAAAATTTTGCACGTCGGGAAAGTATAAAAATTGATACTTGGATTGAAGAAAAAATATCGTCCCGAAAAGCTCTTGATAAACGCAAACTTGGGGAATTATTAAATAATTTAAAGGAAAATGATATACTGATAACTTGTGAAATCTCGCGTTTAGGCCGTTCTCTGCTTGAGGTTATGAAGATTTTGGAAACCTGCCTTAATAAAAATTGTCAGGTCTGGACATTAAAAGAAAATTATCGGCTCGGCAATGATATACAAAGTAAAGTTTTAGCCTTCGCATTCGGACTTGCTGCTGAAATTGAACGGCAGCTTATTTCCGAACGCACTAAATCAAGCCTTGCAAATATAAAAGCAAACGGTAAAAAGCTCGGCAGACCATTCAATGCTGAAACAAAAAAGCTCAAACTGGCTAAAAATCAAAAACAAATACAAAAATTGTTAGCTCAAGGCATATCAAAATCCAAAATCGCAAAAATATTTAATGTTGAGCGAGCTACTTTGCGAAAATATCTGCTGTCAGCACAAGCCTAAAATCATCTTAGACATTCCCCAAACGTACGAATTTCGTTTTTCTATGCAACGTATCATCAAAACCAATTCCGGCTGTTCTGGGGAGATTTAGGAATCATAGGGAGATGTTTTACTTTCTAACCGGAATGTCAAACAATACATGCGACGGAATAATGCGGTCGGTATCGATAGCATCGCAATTTACGCACATTTCCTTAGAACAATACGACACAACATAGTCTTTATAGGTTGTAATCGGCTCTAGTTTTAGGGAATATAACGGCAGATGCAACGCTGTCATTGTCTTGAAAATAGCTGTGTTTAGCTCGGTATCACTAAAATTCTGCTGATTAACTAAAATATGATAATGCCACGTTTCCCCATACCCTTTTTCTGCTGTGGCAATGAAAGGCAGATGCTTTTTATGCCAATGACGCCCCAACAAACGATATTCAAATGCTGACATAATCTTCTTGAGCGCACGTTCAGACACATCCTCATTAACTGATTCCATATTCTCCGGAAGTCGTAAAGTTAAAAAATGTGTCGGATTATATGAGCCAGCCCATGCGTTTATAACTTGCTTTAATTTTTGCGTTTTTTCTAAATTGTTCATTTTTTGACTCCAGAATCACGATTTTTATTTTGACGACCAATTTGCTGTTTTTACCTAAATCAGTATGCTGAACAATGTTCAAAACATTCGGGGAATAGTAAATCAGCGTTTGTCTGGGCTTAATTTCAACATTTGCGGATAGAATGCATATAAACTGTTTGCGGGGAATAGCTTATAAATGGCTCAAAAATCACGCTGTGTTATTACTGATTTTTTTAGTAGCATAATACATACAAATAGAATGTATTAGAGAGAGGGAATATATAGGATAGAATATAGAGGGAAATAGTAATAGCTAGAGGGAGTGTCGCCTTGCTGATTATGACATCACAGCCTGTGGCTGTTCGTGTCATCAGCTTATTGGCGACATAGCTTTTATGAGGCTTATGTCATCGGTAATACATGGACTAAACAGACATTTGTCTGGAGCTAAGATGTATTAGGTTTGACATCTGCTGTGTAGGACAGAAAGACTGCTTGTTGTATTTTGCTGTTACTGCTCTTTACTCTGCTTATTACTGCTCTTTACTGTATAATGCTCTCTTTTTTACTTATTTTATATTTTAATAATATTTAGAATAATTAAACACAAAGAAGCTATGCAAGACTTCTCTTTATTTCTAAAGGTCAAATGCTATGGTTAGACACAAGCCCTATAAAATATAGAACTTCCTATTTTTATGAATTTTGAAAAAATTTAATGCTGCCTATTAAATTTGACTGCTGTTGCACCCATTCCCCACGTAAATGGCGCGTTTTTTTTGAGGCCTATGCGCTTGATTAGACAACATAAAAATTAGAAATGGAAATTTAATTTAAGATTTTTCTTAAAACAGTCTCTCCAAAAGAATTCTATCCTATATGACAGATACATATAGTTTGCTCAAAAATGAGCTTAAAGTTTATTATCCCGACGTTACGGATGCTGAACTTAATGAAATAACCAACAGACTGGTGGATTTTTATACAATCGGAGCTAAGGCAATTTATGAGGCTGAAAAGGAGGTAAACATTGAAACAGTCCAGTTGCCTGATATTGACGATTCCAACGGTAAAAGACTTTAACCTTCTGAATTTCCCTAAAAAAATAATGTTTGAAAGTGATTTTTTAGTGTGCTTTTGAATATTTACACGGTAGGATTGAATTATAATAAATACTAACACCTAAAAGGAGAATATTTTAATGCGTAAAAAGTATCAAAAAAAGATTGTCGAAAAATGCACGGATGCAATTATTTTCACACGCGTATCAAGTGAGAAACAAGAAAAAGGAGCTTCCATTGATGCACAGAAGGAATCCATATATAATTACTGCACCAACCATAAATTAAATATCGTCAAAGAATATGAGATAACTGAAAGCACTATGAAAGGTGACCGTAAAAAATATAAAGAGATGCTGTCATTTGTGCAAAAATATCCTAAAACCATTGCTATCGTTGTTAATTGTGTTGACCGTTTGCAGCGCAGCGACAGAGATAATAATGCCTTAGATGATTTACGGCGTGACGGTAAAATCGAAGTGCATTTTTTGAAAGAAAATATGGTGCTGACGAAGGATTCTCGCGGTGATGAATTGCTGTTTTGGAAAATGAATGTGTTGATGGCAAACAGTTATGTTCTCTCGCTGTCATATAATGTAAAACGCAGCTTAAAACTTTTAAGAGAGCAAGGAGTTTGGCCGGGTGAAGCTCCTCTCGGATATTTAAATAAACGTGATGACAATAATAAAGCAATTATTGTTCTTGATCCAATAAGGGCACCTATTATTCAAAGATTATTTTCTGAATATGCAACCGGAGCACATTCACTTAAAACAATATGCCAATTAGCCAAAGAACTGGGTTTATCTTCAAAACGCAAGAAACGTGCAGCAGCTTTTATCAGTCGGAACGCACTGTATGATGTTTTAACTAATCCATTTTACTATGGCGAAATGTGCATTAAAGGCGAATTTTATAAACATATTTATCCGCCTCTGATTTCAAAAGAATTGTTTGACCAAGTGCAAAATCAGTTTGTCGGCAATGGTAATCACAATCGCAATAATACAGCGGAATATTCTAAGACACCATATATTTTTAGGAAACTCATACATTGCAAAGAATGCGGTTGTTTAATTACACCGGAAACAAAAGTCAAAAAGAGCGGCAAAAGATATACATATTTAAGATGTGCGCATCCAAATAAAAATTGCCATCAAGGTATCGTAAATGAAAATGTGATTTTAGAGCAGATAAAAAATGAGGTGCTGAATAAAATATCGTTACCTCCAAAGCTTCAGGAATTACTGCAAAAACATTTAATAAAACAACTGAATGACACAGCACAATTTAACACTACACTTAAAAGTAATATTACCAAACAGCTGACGGAACTTAAAATAAAGGAAGACAAATTGCTAGATTTTTACCTTGAAGGTAAATTATCGCAAGCTACTTATGAAGAAAAACAGGCACAGATAATTCAGGAACGGCAAGAATTGGAAACTACTGCTGAAAAATATAAAATTATAGATGCAAATATGAAAGCCAATGTTAATAAAATTGTGTCAATGGCCGGCAATATATTATACATTTTTGAACAAGCAACAACGACAGATAAGCAAAAATTATTAAGTATGTTGATTACTGACTGTCAATTAAACGGCACCAAACTTGAATATACAATCTGCAAGCCGTTTGATAAACTGATTCAATGTGCCGATTATACACAATGGCCGATGATAGCGGTTGAACATCTGGACGAATTCGAAAACATCAAAATATAAGCATTTTTTATTTTACCAACTAGTCCGTAGATTGCACGATGCTGCCCGCCAATAATAAACAAGCACCCTTGCGGTGCTTGCCTCAATACTCAAAAAATAAAGCCGACACATCAGTTATTGAAATTATAAATATCGGAACCGTCTGCCGGTAATGTCAAAGCAGCCGTATCAGCCGAAGGTGCGCACAACTGCAGATAATCCGCCGCATAACCGGCAATAATCAGTGCCACAACCGGCAACACAACTTTTTCAAACGGAAAATGCGCGTGTCCGCCGTTTTTCTTTTTCATCCACTGATAAAAGACCGAAGAATATATCAGTAACAAAGCGCCGACAATACCGCAGAACAAAAACGGATCCAAATAGAAAATCAGTATAGGTTTCGGCGTATATACCAAATCTTTCCAATAAACGGCAAAAATCATCGAAAAAGACAATAACATCAAAATTGCATTCCGCCCTTTGAACTGCCAACCTTTTTTATCAAACCATAGAATTGTCCAATATCCGATAAGCGTCAGCAAAGCGCCTGCCCATATTGCAATCACGCCATCATCAACCCCGAGTTTACGTGCAATTTCCAAACCGGCGGCAACCGCAACGGTACAAACCGCGCACGCCGGATTGGCATACGCCGGAAGTGCATAGATAAGACCGAACACCAAAATTAAGCCGAAAGTTGTCATTTTTTATTCTCCGTTTTGTTTTTATTTGATTACAAAATAACGAATTATTCGAAAGAATCAACATCTTTTTTGCATTTAGCGCAACAAAAACGCCGCTGATAACCAACGGCGCCAAGGAGAAAAATATGCATTAAACATTACATAACGTTCTGAGTTGCCCGCTTTGCCAACAGCTCCGCGGTATTCGGCGCAGCAACTTTTTGTGCTTCTTCAATACCGTATTCTTTCGGAAAAGACATTGCAAATTCGTGGCAAAAACGTTTAAGCACTTTATCTTTGGAGGCTTTCGGATTTTCCGACAAAGAAAGGGCAATATATTTATGCATCACCATATAAAGTTTGTCATTTGTGGAAAGATTTTTGTTTGTAATCGCGTGTCCGAGGCCGATTGTCGCGCCCAAGTTGACGCTGGTCGGATTAACACGCAAATCCTGCATCTTACGCTCGGCAAACGAGCGTTTATCGTGCGATTCATCAATTACATTGCGTGCCAAATCAATCAGCTTATTTTTATCCAAAGCCGCCTGATCCAGTCGAAACAAAAACTTCACACCTTCGGCATTCTTTTTTTCATTCATCGCACACCTCCATAATTATATTGTATATTTAAACTATACCATAATTTCCGCGATGATGCAACAGCTTTTTTTCAGTGATTACGCTCAATGATATAACGTGCCAGATTTTGCAAATTTTCAGCGTGCTCACCGAAAATAGAAATTTCGGCAACGGCTTCATCAATCAGTTGTTTGGCTTTTTGGCGCGCGATTTCCAGTCCGTAATGTGTCACAAACGTAAACTTATGCTGCGAATCATCTTTACGCAATGTTTTGCCGACAAGTTTCGGGTCACCTTCTCTGTCAAGAATATCATCGGCAATTTGAAATGCCTGACCGATTTTGCGTGAATACACCACGATTGTATGACGCATATCAAGCGGCGCTTTACCCAAAACGGCACCTGCTTCACACGCATACCGCAGCAAACGACCGGTTTTCATTTCTTCAAGCCGCGAAATAATTGCTTCATCTTCCTTTTGCGATTCGGTCGGCGCAGCATATAAATCGAGCGTTTGTCCGCTCACCATTCCGCCGAACGCGCCGGCGGCGGAAGAAAGCATCTGCACCAAAGTCAAACGGATTTCCGGCCGAATTTCCAAAGCATTCGCCAAATATTCAAACGCATAAGTCAACAATCCGTCACCGGCCAAAATGGCGGTTGCCTCATCAAATTGTTTATGACAAGTCGGCTTGCCGCGGCGCAAATCGTCATTATCCATCGCCGGCAAATCATCGTGAATAAGAGAATATGAATGCAGCATTTCAAGCGATGCGGCGGCCGGAAACGCGGTTTCATACGACACACCGAACAACGACGCACATTCGCACAGCAAATACGGACGCAAGCGTTTGCCACCGTTCATAACGGAATATTTCATCGCTTCAACCGCACGATTTTCCACCCCGCTAAGCGGCGGAAAACATTTTTCCAAATCTTGATTAAATCGCTCGGAAAAAGCGGTCAGGATTTTAACAATATCGGACATATCACTCCTCCGCCTGAGCAAACGGCTCACTGCTGACATTTCCGTCCGGTGCAAGATTTATTTTTTCGATTTTCAGCTGAGCCGATTTAAGTTTATCTTCACAAAACTTTTTGAGTGCGGTAGCGGTTTCATACGCCTCAACGGCGTCATCGAGTTTTATTTTACCAGCTTCGAGTTCGCGGACAATGCTTTCAAGCTGAGCCAACGCATCTTCAAAAGATATTTTACTAAAATCCGGTTGTTTCATTTTTCTTCTCCATTTTTGTTCAAGATTAACCGTTCCGCGATTTTTTACAACGATATTTTACGACTTATCACACTTTTTGTAATACGGATTGATAATTGGAGAAGAATAAAATTTTCAAGAACAAGCCACAAGACAATGTCATCGTGAAGCGAAGCCGAAGAACCTCCTGAAGAAAAAGACTGTCATTCTCGGGCGAGCGGTAGCGAGAACCGAGAATCTCATAAAGAACAAAAAAAGCCCTCTGTTCCCAAAGGGAGCAAAGGACTTTTCCTATTTTTTAATTGCTTCAATACAGCGATTAGAAACCGCTGTACACGCCGTAAACGGGTGTCGAAGCAACGCCGTTCGTTGTCTGGGGCTGTGCAGAACGAGTCTGCATCTGCTGAGCCTGCGGCTGAACAGTAATGTACTGACCTGTAGAGGCGTTGTACGTGTACTGAGTCTGCTGAGTCTGCACGGGCTGCTGCTGACGAGCCTTGCGGCTACCACTAACAGCCGAAACAACTCGGCCGATCGCCATCAGCGGATCACCGCTGATGTTGACCTTGCCGTCCACCATATTCATTTGCAAACCCGAACCGACCGTTGAGATCATGTTCTGGTTTGTAATTTGAACATTCGATGTGGCAGAGGCTGCACCACCTGCGCCGTAAACGTAGCCGCCGCTACCGTTCATACCCATCATCATACCTCCGACAGCTCCTACACCGCCCATCATCATACCGCCGCCCATATTGAGCTGCACGGTGCGGACGGGGGTCAGGCCCTTCATCATAAACTCGTTATATCTACGAGTATACAACTCGGGGTCTGTACGATAAAGACCCTGGAAATATTCCTGAATCTTCATCTGGAAGTTGTCCCCGGGGTACATAAATTGCTCCCCTGGGACGTCCTCACAGCGGTAGACCTGACCATTCGACAGCGTAACGTACGCGGCGTCGCGTGCGTAGACGAGCTGAGCGTTGGCGGTGTTGGCAACGAACATCATCACAAAAAGCATCATATAAACCTTAAACTGCTTCATAGTGATATTAATTTTAAATCTCCTGAACAAAAACAACTTCCGTATAATCGCATCACATTGTTCGGCGTAAAAACGCACTGATTGATCTATAAATCAGCTTTCCGCAATGTAATTTAATGCAGCAATCCGTTAAAAATATAACCTGAAATTTTTGTATGCTCTCTGTTCATAAATTTTTCGTCCTAACCACTGTGCTAATCTTAGATTGTGACAGTCCCCGGAGTTACTCAAACTCTACGCTGATGCTGCTTAACGGGAATCGGTGTTTTTAAAGAGGAGTAACGAAAAAAAATAATCCAAAGTACAAAAACTTCAAAATCATATATCAACAAGAAAGCGCAAAACAAATTATACTTCCATATATCTTTGCCCATTCGATAGTTAAACTTCTTTTTTTTGAAAACGATTACCTAAGGCTCACACATAAACGAACTGAAAATCCGACCATATTGCTATGTTGTATGAGATGGGTAATGTTTATAAAAAGAAGTAAATAATTCATATTTTCATCCTTATAACATAATCCCTAGTGTAATCATCTATAGAATAACTTATTTTTTTTGATATTTCAATAAAAAAATTACATCTTTTGGGCAAAAATCAGAATTTTGTCATAATATTTATAAAAAAGTGCTTGCTTTTTTGTTTTTATCGGCTAAACTGCGCCTTACAACTGATGAACATTAACAAATTTAAGGAGATATAAAATGCCTTCAGTAATTAACGATTCTTGCATAAAATGCGGTACTTGCGCTTCTATTTGTCCGGTCAGCGCAATGCACGATGCCGGCTCTCAGCTGGTGATTGATCCGGATACTTGCATTGACTGCGGTGCTTGCATTGCCGAATGTCCGCAGAGCGCAATCTGCAACGATGCCGAAGCAAGCGCGGAAGCTATCAAATTCAATGCCGAACAGGCTGCCGTTTGCCCGAATGCAAATGACTGATTGACAATTCAAACAAAAAGGCTCAGGATAAATTCCTGAGTTTTTTTTGTACGGAGGAACAATGCCGACAGATTATACCGAAGACTATTTGCTTGACAAACAAGTGAAGATATTTCAACCGGTTGACGGATACCGCGCCTCAAGCGATGCCGTTTTGCTTTCGGCAATGGTTGCCAACGTCAAGACCGGCGGACGGATTTTAGATGTCGGCGCCGGCACGGGAGCAATCTCACTTTGTTTGGCTCAAAGATTGCAAAAACAACAAGTGCGAATCGACGGTTTGGAATTACAGCCGAAATTGGCGGAACTGGCTGATTTAAGCGCGCAAGCAAACGGATTCGATTTTGTACGTTTTTATAACATTGATATCCGGCAAAAAATAAATAATGCCGAAATCGCACCGTGTTCGTACGATGCAATAATATCAAATCCGCCGTACAGCGAACACGATATGCCGTCACCGAACGCCAGCAAAGCCGCGGCGCACAATCATAACGCTTTCGGACTTGAACAATGGCTCAATTTCTGCCTGAAAATGGCTAAGCCGTTCGGACGGATTTATATGGTGAACAGAGTTGAAGCATTGCCGCAAATTTGTACAACGCTCAAAGACAAGGCCGGCGGATTGGTAATTTTGCCGCTGTATTCAAAAATCGGGCAAGAGGCTAAGCGCGTAATTGTGGCGGCGCAAAAAGATTCTAAAGCGCCGTGCCGGATTCTGCCGCCTTTTATAACACACGATGCAAGCGGAAAATACACTTTGCAGGCCGAAAAAGTTTTGCGCGCCGGATTATCTTTTGCGGATATCTTACAGACTTAATTGTATTTTTACTTTTATTATGCTAGAATTTCAGCAAAATTCAGATTATGAGGTGTGATATGCGTAAGTATTTGCTTTTATTATTGGTTGTATGCGCAGCGTGGTTAAAAACTGATCCGGCACAATCTTTTTTGCCGCAGTATGATGACGACGAAGAATTCCGGTTGTGCGCCAAAGTCAGTTCTTGGGATACGTGCGCCGTTGAAGAAAACCATCGGCACCTCAAAAAAGTCAGACAGCAATACCGCTCGATTTTAGGTAATCCCGAGATTCTGAAATGGCACGCCGAACCGGAAGCGAACACGCAGGCCTTACGCGAAATGTATGAGAGTTGGACGGCATTCAAAAGCCGTATATGCTCTTTATCGCACGCATCGGCAAAATATATGGAATCGCTGTTGGAAGAAAAAAATTCCTGCAACCTGTATCATACCTTGCACCATTCCGACCATTTAAACAAGTTGCTTCTCTTAATAAATAAAAAAGCACCGCGGAAATCTGACCAATTTGATTTTCTGGTTATCTACGACCACGATGATGCATACACCCAATGCCGTGAAGAAAAAGGCGAAACAGATTGTCTGCCGGAAGAAATGAAACGCACCAATCAGACAATTAAAGATATGTATCAAACACTTCTCGATAGTGAAACCGTCGGCAAGTGGAACAACGGTGCAGACTTAAAACAGGGAAACTTCCGCGATATGTACGACAGTTGGATTGCCTTTCGCAACAGAATGTGCGCACTCTCGGTTTGGGCATATACAAATTATTACGGTCCGGAATCCATAACGATGACGCGCTGTCTGCAATTCTTCAATCGCGAAAAGTTTGAATTTTTAACCAATATTATGATAGCCTCAAACAGTGTTCTTGATCAGGAACATCTGGAAAATGAATACGGCGAACAGTCTGATATTCTGGATAAAGATGACGGCGGCGCGGAAGAAGGACGGACAATTACACCGCTCGAAAGACGCAACGGTGCAACCGCTCCGACTCCGGAAGACACTTTGGTTAAAGAAGAAAAGAAAGAAGAACCGCAGCCTCAGGCAGAACCGAAACCGGAAGAAAAATATAATATTCCGGCTTGGGCAAATTAAAGATACATACCTGAAAGTATAAAAAATATGTTGCATTCTCCGAAAATTGCTTTATACATACGCTACAGTATGAATAAATAAGGAATAAAACGATGCGCAGAACAAAAGAAGATGCCGAACAAACCAGACGCGCGATTTTAGAATCGGCGATGGATATTTTTTATGAAAAAGGATATTCCAAAACAACATTTGATGAAATTGCCAAACGAATCAACCTGACCAAAGGTGCTGTTTATTGGTACTTCAGAAACAAGCCTGATATTGTGGCGGCGTTGATTAACGATTTTTCGGATCGCTATATGGCATTGGTCGACGAATTCTTATCGCAATATCCGGAAACCAGTTTTGAACGCATCATCAAAATGGAATTGTTTATCAACAAGCAGATTCGCGAAAGTCAGCAACTTTATAAATTTTTATTTTTTGTAACTTGTCAAATGGAATGGAGCGAAGCAATCATCAATAAAATTCAGCCGTCCATTGAACAAACAAAACAGGTAATGCGCAATTTATTTATCGATGCTCTGAGTACATTACAGACTCAAAAGAAGATTCGCGCAGATGTAAATGTTTCGATGATTTGCGAAATATTGATGGCGCAGTACAGCGGATTGCTTGAGGCGGCATTTACGCGCCGCCTGACCAACGAATTTGATACGGTGGTTGAAACAGGGTTTAACTTAATTTTTAACAGTATAAAAACGGAAGGTGAAAAATAATGAAAATCAGATATCCGAATTTGTGGGAAATAGCTAAGAAAATTGCTTTATGTGTTTTATTTATTGCCATCGGTTGGTATCTGAAAGGACGCTTATCACCGACGGCCGGTATGGGGGCCTACGGTATGGGCGAAGTATATGTTTTGGCACAACCGGTAAAAAATAAAGACATCGCTTCGTTTAATAACAAAATTTCTTATGTTGAGGCAATCAATGAAGTAAACCTGTTGCCGCAAATTACCGGAACGGTGGAAAATATTCTGTTTAAAGAAGGAAGTATTGTAACGGAAGGCGAAGTATTGTTTGAAATTGACCCGTCGAAATATCAGGCGGCATTTGATTTGGCTCAGGCACGTTTAGATGCCGCGCAGGCCAATTTTGTAAAAGCCGAACGCGATTATAATCGTCAAGTCAAATTGAGTGATGAAAAATTTGCTTCCAAAGCAACTTTTGATTCATCGGAAAGTGCGTATTTACAGGCCAAAGCCGCCGTGGAAGAAGCAAAAGCAAATTTAGATGTGGCAACCATTGATTTGGATAATACCAAAGTTCGGGCACCGATCAGCGGTAAAATAGGTAAAGCATTGGTGACAAAAGGTAATTATGTTGTTGCATCACAAGTTATATTGGCAAAAATCGTGCAGATCAATCCGGTGCGCATCAGTTTTTCAATGACGGATAAAGAATATGCCGCCATTAAAAAACATAACTATAAAGAAGAAGATTTGACGGCGCGTATAACCTTGGCAACCGGTGATGTTGTTACGGAAAAAGTTGTCGGCACATTTTTGGATAATGCCGTCAACCCGAACACGGCAACCCTTTCGGTTTATGCCGATGTGGCAAACGAATCCTATTCGCTGATACCGGGGAATTACGTACAATCGGCAATTTCGGATAACAAGCCGCTGTATGCGATTACCGTTCCGCAAACCGCAATCAATTACGATAAAGACGGCACATTTGTGTATGTGGTGAAAAAAGACGACGACAAAAGCAAAGAAAATGACTTACACGGTGTGGCAGAACAGCGGCGCGTGGTACTGGGCGATGCGATAAACAATACGGAACAGGTTGTGATGAGCGGCTTAACCGAAGGTGATATGGTTATTGTTCAAGGCAACATAAAAATTCAGAATAATTCACAGATTAAAGTCGGTGTGTTAGAGCAATAGGCGGAAAGGATAAAAGCAGATGTTTTCTAAGTTTTTTATTGAAAGACCGCGTTTTGCCGTAGTTATTGCAATTGTGATGGCACTTGCCGGTTTTGCTTCGATATTTTCAATGCCAATCGGTATGTATCCGGAAATTGCACCGCCGGAAATTATGGTTTCAACCAATTATATGGGGGCCAGTGCCGAAACAGTGGCAAACAATGTCGGTATTCCGCTTGAAAAAGCAATTAACGGTATTGAAGATATGTTGTATATGTCATCAAACTCCTATAATTCCGGTGCATATCAGCTTTCCATCGCATTTGAATCCGGAACCAATCCGGACTTGGATCAAGTAAAAGTCCAAAACCGTATTCAACAGGTTGTCAGCACCTTGCCGCAAGAAGTTCAGAGTGTCGGTGTAACGGTACGCCGCCGTTCGTCCGACATCTTGGCATTTATGCAGGTTATTTCTCCTAACGGAACATACGACAGCAACTTTCTGAATAACTACGTTGAAAACAACATTAAGGTTGCTCTCAGCCGTGCATACGGCGTCGGTGAAGTCAATATTATGGGGGCCGCAACAAGTATGCGTGTGTGGATTGATGCGGATAAAGTGACAGCCCTGAATATTCCGATAGAAACGATTAAAGCGGCAATACAGAGCCAAAACGTTCAACCATCATTGGGTTCAATCGGTTCGGCTCCGGGTGACGGGCATCAGGTATTGGTGTATTCGCTGGAAACAAAAGGACGCCTGAATGACCCGAAAGACTTTGAAAATATTATTGTCCGTACGGCAGAAGAAGGCGGTTTAGTGCGCCTTAAGGATATTGCACGCGTAGAACTCGGCTCGGAAAGTTATCTGCACAGTTCGCGTGTCGATGGCAAACCGGCGGTGGCGATTATCATCAATAAAGCATCTGGTGCAAACGCCGTAAACGCGATGAAGGCGGTGCGTGCCGAATTAAAGAAACTTGAACGTTTTTATCCGGAAGATTTAAAGGTTGAGATATTTGTGGATACAACAGATTTTATTCTCGCTTCAATTGAGGAGGTATTTTTTACACTGTTTTTAACGTTTGGGTTGGTAGTATTTGTCTGCTACATTTTTTTGCAGGATTGGCGCGCAACTCTGGTACCGTCAATCGCGATTCCGGTTTCTATTTTGGCCACCTTTGCGGTAATGAAAGCACTCGGATTTAACCTGAATATCTTAACATTATTCGGCTTGGTACTTGCCATCGGCTTGGTGGTTGACGATGCCATTGTGGTGGTAGAACGCACGCTTTATCTGATGCAATCGGAAAATTTAAGCGCAAAGCAAGCGGCAACAAAAGCTATGGAACAGGTGTCGTCAGCAGTGGTAGCGACAACGCTGGTGTTACTGGCAATTTTTGTACCGATTGCCTTTATGGGCGGCATTACAGGAAAGATTTATCAGCAATTTGCCATTACCATCAGTTTTGCCGTCACATTCTCGGCCGTAAACGCCCTCACCTTATCTCCGGCACTATCTGCAACATTTCTGCGTCCGTTTGAAATTAAGAAAACCGGATATTTAGGATGGTTCAATCGTTTTATCAGCAGTGCCGCCAACAAGTATTTGGTAGTCATCAGCTATATTGGGCGTAAAATCAGCATTATTGTATTTATTTTAGGGCTTCTGATTTTGCTCATCGGCGTGTTTTTCAAAATTACGGCAACATCATTTTTGCCGGACGAAGATCAGGGTATGATTATGGTAAACGTACAGTTGCCGGAAGGTGCTTCAAATGTTCGTACCAAAACGGTCAACGATAAGATTCTGGAAACAGCGAAAACCGAACCGTCCGTAAAATCAGTGTTGAATCTGGAAGGTTTCAGTATTATGGCGGGACAAGGCGAAAACGTCGGTTTTGGTGTACTGTCATTGAAAAACTGGGCAGAGCGCAAAGCAGATTCCGAATATTCGACAAACATTAAAAACCGTTTAGCGGCAATTTTGGGCGGATTTTCTGAAGCAAAGATTCAGCTTTTCGAGATGCCTGCCATTCCGGGGCTTGGCTCGACAAATGCAATGGATTTCAAAATTCAATCAATGGAATCGACGGATATGAATGAACTGGAAACGGTTGTCAATAACTTTACGCGCGCTGCAATGGCATTACCGCAGATTATGATGGCATACTCTACCTTTAATGCGCAAACGCCGCACGCATATATTGAAATTGACCGAGAAAAAGCCGAATCCTTAGGTGTAGCAATCGGTTCGATTTATTCATCATTGCAAACATATATCGGTTCAAGCTATATCAATGACATCAACATCGGCACACAGGTCAACAAGGTTAAAGTACAGGCGGACTGGAAATACCGCAAAGATTTGAGCAGTTTGGACAAGATTTATGTTTATTCCAGCAAAGGACAAATGGTCCCGCTCGGCAGCCTGATAAATATTAAAACGGTATTATTGCCGCGCGGGATCAGTCGTTACAACCAATACCCGAGTGCAACAATCAATGCAATGACGACATCCGGCTTTAGCTCGGGTGAGGCAATGGCGGCATTGGAAGATTTAGCCGTACGAACTTTACCGAAGGGATATTCTTATGCGTGGTCTGGTGCCAGTCTGCAAGAGAAAAACAATCAGGGACAGATTTATTACATCATCGCCTTTGCCTGCTTGTTTGCCTACCTGTTTATGGTAGCGCAATATGAAAGTTGGATGATTCCGCTGGCGGTTATGCTCTCGGTGACGGCGTCGACTCTCGGAGCGCTGCTCGGTCTGTTTATTACCAAAATGTCGCTCAGCATTTATGCTCAGCTCGGTCTGGTTCTGTTGGTCGGTCTGGCAGCGAAAAACGCCATTTTGATTGTGGAATTTGCCCGCGATGCACATAATGAAGGCACACCGATTCTAAAGGCGGCGCTGTATGGCACACGTGAGCGATTCCGTGCGGTACTGATGACGGCAATGACCTTTATTTTGGGTGTGGCACCGTTGGTATGGGCAACCGGTGCATCTGCCGGAAGCCGAACTGCGGTCGGTGTTCCCGTATTTTCAGGTATGATTATCGGAACGCTTGCCGGTCTGTTGCTGATTCCGCTGATGTATATTTTGATTCAGACAATGACGGAATACAAATTCCGGAAAGGCAAAGATGACAAATCCGCGGCTAACTTGCGCTAAAATCATCCAAAAAATTTTAGAAGAAAAAATCTTTTTTGGGGATTTAAAAAAACAAATTTCCGAAAAAGATTTGCCGTTTTGCAATATGTTGATTCTAACAACTTTGCGTCGCTTGACGGCTTTACGCGGGATATTGCACGGTTTTATCCGCAAAAAAATTCCGCACAAGCATCGCTTGGCAGAATATCTGCTGTTGTGCGCTCTTGCCGAGATTTTGTATATGCAAACTGCCGAATATGCCGTAATTAACGAAACGGTGAAAGATATTTGCAAAACTTGCGATAAGTTTCTGGGCGGTATGGCAAATGCCGTACTGCGCAGCGTCTGCGCTCAAAAATCAGCATTATGGCAAAAAGCCGACAGTATCAGTCCGTTGCCGGAAACGTTTACGGAAATCTTGGAAGGATATTCTACCGAACAAATCCGACTGATTGGAGAAAGTGTGTTAAAAATTCCGCCGTTGGATATCACCGTCAAAGCAAATCCGCAAGAATGGGTAGCAAAAATGAACGCATTGATGTTACCGAACGGAACTTTGCGTTTATTTAATCCGCCGCAAATACGACAATTGCCTGAATATTCGGCCGGTACGTGGTGGGTGCAGGATTTTTCCGCCTCATTGCCGGTAATGGCAATGGGTGATGTCTGCGGCAAAAAAGTCATAGACCTATGCGCGGCTCCCGGTGGTAAAACAGCACAACTTCTGGCTAAAGGTGCCAAAGTTACCGCGCTTGATATTTCAGAATCGCGTCTTGAAACATTAAAACAAAATATGGCGCGCCTCGGATTTAATGATGTGCAGACAAAAGCCATTGACGCTCTTGAATATCTGCGCAACACAGCCGAACAATTTGATGCGATTCTTCTTGATGCACCTTGTTCGGCAACAGGAACTTTTCGCCGTCATCCCGAAGTCTTGCACATAAAAAATCGACAAGATGTTACCGAACAGGCAAATTTGCAAAAAGAACTGTTGAAAGCCTGTGAAAATGTTCTTAAAGTCGGCGGCATTTTATTATACAGTGTTTGTTCCATTGCGCAAACAGAAGGCGAACGGCAAATTGAAGAATTTTTGCAAACCCGTAAAAATTACAAAATTGTGCCGATTAAACCGCAAGAAATTGCACCGTTCGGAATATTGGCGGATTCACCGATTATGCCAAACGGTACCGTACGCGTTATGCCGTATTATCTGAACGAACAAAACGGTGCGGATTCCTTTTTTATTTGCAAAATGCAAAGAATAATTTAATAAATTTTGATTATACTTACCTTAAAGTAAGGAGAAATCGAAATGTTGCTGTCTTTAATGAATATGCTTATCTTCGGTATGGCGGGCTTTGTACTGATGTATGCGATGTATCGTCCGTTGCTGAATAAATTTACGCTCACACAGGAATTATCGCTGAAAATTTTGCCGTTTCCGTATATATTCGGATTGTATATTGCGGGCACAATAGCGGCATACTGTTTTGCCGGCGATAAAGATTTTGTGGAACCGCTGACTTTGGCACGCGCTTTTTTACCGCTTGTATTTGCCGGACTGATTTATGTGACTTCTTTGTTGTTCAGTGAAATGGTATTCGGGATTGTGGTGGCAGCAGCGGTCGCCTTTACCGTATTATTACAACCGGTCGGTATGGCAATTGAGCTTTGGGGAATATCGCCGTATATTATGCAACTTTTGTTTTTTTTATTCGGCGTGGCGTTTTGCCTCGGTATGCGCATTTTCAACATATTGCCGCACACATTGGTAATAGAACTTTCGTCTGTTTTATTTGGAATTTGCATATTGTGTTTTGTGGGCGCCTCACCGTTGTTTGTTGCATTATGTGCCGCAGTTTTAATCGGTGTGTCGGGGGCCTTTTTAAGTTTAAATTACTACAATGTAAAAATGGATTTTGATGACGGCGCTTGTGTTGCAATCGCATATCTGGTTTGCAATTTGATGCTTTTGAATATCGGAGAGTTCAGTTTTCCGTCGTGTGTCATTTTTACAATGTTGCTGTGGGCAGAACTGGTAATGGCACTGTATCGCAAATATATCCTCTCGCAAGGCGGAGCACTCAGAGAAAACACAAGCTGTTACGCCGGTGCCGACGTGTATACATTGCAAGGCTTGTCGGCAAATGTCTTGCGCGTTTGTGCAGTTTTATTGTTTATCGGTTGGTTTCAGCTGTTTTCGGTTAATCAATATTCACTGCTGATTGTTTCATTTTGCTTGGCTTTATGGCTCGGCAATGCACTCGGCGCCCCTCAGCCGACAAGCTTGAAAGAAATCAATCAGGAATTTGTGAACGAATTAAAACAAAATATAGAAGAAACAAAAAACTTATTATCACGCAATAAAAAGGACAATCAATAATGCCGTTGAACGCTTGTTTGGAAAATATTCGGCGCTTTTTGTTTGCACCGGCAGAAAATACAACCGAAAGCATCTTTCGGGTAACGGTTGTAGCTTTTGAGGACAAATGCAATATGAACTGCGGACGGCGTTTTGCCGAAATATTGAAACATAATCCGCTGTTTGAAGTAAATTTTTTTGATGAAGCTTTTCCGAAAGGTTTTTTAAATCTGCAAGGACGAAACTTTTTTGATTTTATTGACCGCGGCAACAAAATCCTAAGCTCTACGCACTCGGATATTTTGGTTTGGGGATATGAAGAAAACGGCAAAATCAGGCTCAATTTTCAGATTGCCGACCCGTATGTTGTACCCAACGGCGATTTGACCTATTCCCTGCTGGACAGTTTATTCATTCCACTAAGTTATTTAACAACTGCCGGCAGTTTTTCCGAGTCCGTTTTGTTGGTGATTTGCGGAATTATTATCGCGGCCATACGCCCGATTACCGGTGACCAAATTCGCAGCAAACCGCAACTGTTGAAGAGCATTATCGAACTTTTGGCAACCGATACATCCCCAAAAGATATTTCACGGGAATTTATGCCTTATATTATGAATATGCTCGGAAAAATTTATTTGAGCAATGCGCAAAACAACCTGACGGAAAATGATATTGAAATTATCCGCAGCTTATTTGAAACCGCCTTGAAAGACCGACAGTTAATGACACATCCGGTCTGTTACGGCGGTGTTTATCACAATATGGCTCAGCTTTTTGAATGTGCTTATAATGCCAAAACCGAAACAAACCGAACAGAATATTTGAAGATGGCGATTGCCTGCTATCAGGAAGCCCATAAATACTTAAACAAAAATTATCCTTATGACTTTGGGTTAATCTCGTACCATCTGGCAATTCTTTATTTTGACTTTTGGAAGCAAACCAACGATTTGCAAGCATTACGCGATGCCGTTTTTCAGCTCAGAGAGGCGGAAAAAGTATACACCGAAACACAATTTCCGAAGTCGTGGTGTGTGGTTGAAGGTCTGCTCGGATATTATCTGACCTCACTCGGAATGACCGCCAAAAGCAACGATATTATGCAATTGGCCATTAACGGTTTCCGCAATCAGCAACGTATTTTCGAACAACGCGTTTACCCGATGGAATGGGCCGGTATCCAAGAAGAAATCGGACACATTTATTATTTACTCGGCAAACAGAATGAAGATGAAAACTTTATGATTGAAGCGCGTAACTATTTCAATTCGGCACTTGAAGTATATAATCAGCTGAAAGCCAAAACCGCAAAAACCGAAACAGAACGTCGATTGGCAAAAATTCGCAATTATATCGACTAGCTTGAATTTTTCTGTTTACGACATATTTTAGGCATAAAAAGGAGCAGAAAATGATGCGATGCATAGAACAAGACAGCTTAAACCGCCGGCGGTCGATTTATCAACTGAATGACCGATTGCCTATTTCCGAAAATTGTTTTGTTGAAACAATCGAAGCCTGTGTCAAACATTGCCCGACACCGTTTAACGTGCAATCGGCACGCGTGGCAATACTTTTCGGCAACCGACATAAGCTCTTTTGGCAGACCGTTTGGGAGGCTTTGCAAACCGTTATAAGCACAAAGCAAACAACTGCTGTCAAAAAGAAAATCGACGGATTTACGCGCGGCGCCGGTACAATTTTATTTTTTGAAGAAACAAAATCATTGATGACGCTGAAGAAACAATTTCCGCTTTATGCCAAAAATATGCGGCTTTGGACTCAGCAAGCCAACGGAATGTTGCAATATATGATTTGGCAGACACTTTCTGAAAACGAGGTCGGCGCTTCGTTACAACATTACAACGAACTGATTGAAAAAACGGTCAACAAAATGTTTGACTTGCCGAAAACGTGGGAAATTGTGGCGCAAATGCCGTTCGGTTCAATCGAATCCGAACCGGCACCGAAGACTTTTTTGCCGCTTGAAGAACGTATCCGCGTTTTACGCTGATTATTTATTTGAAAAATATTTTAAGAAAATCGCTGTACACAGCATACAGCGTTTCTATATTTTGCACCGATTCGCACTCATCGGCTTTATGAATGGTCGCATTGGTCAAACCGTATTCGACCACCGGACAATAATCTTTAACAAAACGCGCATCGGAAGTACCGCCTGCCGTTGAAAACTGCGGCATTTTACCCGTATGTGCCATAATGATTTTCTGCAAATTTATAATATTATCATCAATCGGACTCAAAAAAGATTCACCGATATATTCTGCCGTAAAGTCAAATTTCCCGTCGGTAAGGCAAATGTGTTTTTGTACCCAATCTTCAATACTTGCATAAGTATGTTCGGAATTAAAACGAATATCTACGGTTGCCTGTGCCTGCATCGGCACAACATTTGTCGCCCGATTGCCGATATCAATTGTTGCAATCTGCATTGTTGAAGGTGCGAAAAAGGCATTACCGTTGTCAAGGATATCATTTTGCATTCGATAGAGTAAATTAACCAAATTATGAGCCGGATTATCTTCAGGTACCGAATAAGCCGTATGCCCGCCTTGTCCGTGAGAGATGATATGCAAAACAATATCGCCGCGGCGTCCGACTTTAATTTCGTCGCCCATCGTCAACGGATTTGACGGTTCACCGACCAACGCAAAATCAAAAATTTCGCCTTCTTGATGCAGCATTTGCAAAATTTTCCGCGTCCCTTCAACCAACGGTTCTTCTTCATCGGAAGAAACAATCACGGTTATTTTTCCCTTGAAATCGGCAACTTTTACAAAATCGGTGCAAGCTTGAGCAAAACACGCCAGTCCGCCTTTCATATCGGCAATACCGCGCCCATAGACGATTCCGTCATCAATTTCTGCGGCAAACGGCGGAAAACGCCATTCATCAGGATTTGCCGGCACAACATCAATATGTCCGGCAAACAAAAAATGCGGATGACCAACACCATAAGCTGCACAAAGCGTACGAATCAAACGACCGTCGTCACTCGGAAAATCAATCAACCGCGCGGTAAATCCGTTCTGTCGGAAATAATCACACATAAAATCCAAGGCTTCGTTTGCCTGTCCGCTCAAGCACGGAAATTGCACCAATTTTCGGCATAAATCTGTAAGTTTTGACATCGTTCCTCCGTTTGTTGTGTATTATACCGTAAATTTTTTATTTGACAATTAAGAATTTTACGATAAGAATTAAAAAAGTTTTTAAGGAAATCAGATGAATACCGTGACAAAATACATCTTTAACCTTTTTCAGCGCAAAATTATTTTGCGACGATGATTTTCTTTGTTTTTTTTCAGACTATATAATATGAGATTTTAATTTTACAAAACGGCGGCGCGCGCCGATAAAAAAACGGAGAAAAAAATGAGTGAGGATTTAATCCTGAAAAAACTGGATATAACGGATTTAAAAAATTTAATCGATTTACAAGATAAAATCATTGCCGATTTAAAAGAAGATGAACAACATTTTATCTTACATCGTACGGCAAGCGATTTTTTGAATGCGCTTGAGAGCGACTCAACCTATGTTTTCGGTCTGTACGACGGTGACCGACTGGTATCTCAATCCATTTTATCGTTACCGAAAAATGGTGATAAACGCGAGATTTCGGAATTTTTAAGCGAAAGAAAAAATTCCGAACTGGCTGTGTATAAAGCCGTTTTGGTTGATCCGGCTTATCGCGGACGCGGTTTGATGAAAAGAATGTTGCGGACACGTGAAGAAGCAGCCATTATGAACGGGCGCAATACGGCCATTACCCAAATTGCCGCCGATAATCCGGCCAGTTGGGTGAATGCGCTGCGCTACGGTATGCAAATTACTCAAGTCGGTACAGATCCGGAAGACGGTGCAAAAGTAATTTATTTACAAAAACGCTTAGACGGCAAAAAAGAACCTCTGCTGGATATGGCACAAAGTTTTGCAATGCCTCTCGGACAAGATATTCATAAACACGTACAGATTCTGTTCAATAAGATGCAAAAACTTTCGGCAGAAGGTTGGGTAGCAACAAATCTGATAATGGATAAATCCGGATTCAAACTGATGTGGCATCCGCTGGAAAAGGTCTCACACCTTAAAGAAATAGCCGTCAAAAAAACAGAACCGCAACAGACGCATTTCACAATGCAAAATCAATATGGAACCGCACATTTTCAGCGATAGAATATCCGCAAGTTTCAAAAGGCAAAAAAAACACATACCCGAATATACGATAATTTTGTGAATCAAAACTGATAATTCACCCCAAAATCCCTCTTGATATTTTAAAAAGAATCTTTATATTGTACTTTGTCAGGCAACTGACTGTGACACCAGAGGCTGTATGGAATAGGTACGTCGGACCCGAGGGCAGTACTCGGCACCTCCACCACTTACGGGGGTGAAACAGGATTGACGGTGTATAGTAAAGATATGTGCTGTGTTCGGTGAGATACCACCGTTATCGGTTCAAATTAAATAAACGCAAATGATAATTTTGCACCTGTTGCTGTTGCTGCGTAATGCGGTAAATGCAACAAACATCAATTCTTTAAGCTTTGGTTAGCATAAAGTGGGGATTGAGCCACCCAGCAACAGAACGGCTCGTTTAATTTTGTAAAATTTAGGGGATAAAATGGTCAAATTTATTACGGAATTTAATTATGATGAGCTGATTGAAAAATCTCTGCGTAATGTGGTTTATTATGCCTTAAAAATTGTTGAAGAACAAGGCTTGCCGGGAGAAAATCACTTTTATATCACTTTCCGTACCAATTATCCGGGGACGATTATCTCTAAAAATCTCAAAGTCCAATATCCTGAAACAATGACGATTGTGCTGCAAAATCAGTTTGATAATCTGACGGTACGCCACAACAGCTTTTCGGTTGATTTGAGCTTTGGCGGTATTCCGCAGACAATCACCATTCCGTATGACGCCATTACCTACTTTGCCGACCCGTATGCAAAATTCGGACTGAGTTTTGAAAAGCTTGAAGACGAAGACGAACATTTGGAAACGGATTCCGTATCGGCAGAAAAATTGCAAACAGGCAATGCGGAAGTTATTTCCATCGACAACTGGCGTAAAAAATAATGATAAAAGTTTCTGTTTTAATTGCCAACAGGCACGCTACCAGCATTACGATTGAAGAAGAGTTTTTTGAAGCGTTGCTTGACATTGCCGCAGAAATGAAACTGAGCCGCAATCAGCTTATCACATTGATAGATAAAACACGCACGGCAGATAATTTATCAAGTGCGGTGCGTTTATATATTTTACAATACTATCAAAAAAAATCAGCTGCGCCAAAATGATTTGGAAAAGACGACCAAAATCGTAATAATTTCCAAACGCCCGAGCAACATCGCAAAACATAAGAAAGACTTAACGGTATCGGAAAAAAACGCATAATTACCGTTCGGTCCGATTAAATCAATCGCCCCTACCCCGACATTTGTCATACACGCCGTTACCGCTGCCAGCGAGGTACGCAAATCCAATCCGGTGGCACTCACCAAAACCGACATCAACACAAGTGAAATCAAAAAAGAGAAAACATATACAAACACCGACATTGTAACTTTTTCCGGCATATTGACAACACCGATTTTCAGCGGAATAATTCTGTTCGGCTCAATCGCCGACAGCAAGTATTTGCGTAAAAATGCATAAATCACCTGCCAACGAAAAATCTTAATCGAGCCGGTTGTCGAGCCGGTGCAACCGCCGGTCAGTGATAAAAACAAAACCACCGCCGTAACCCAAACACCCCAAGTTGTATAGTCACACGATGCCAAACCGGTTGTCGTGACAATTGCCGTCACCGTGAAAAAGCTGTAACGCAAAGCCGAAAACAATGAAAAATCAGATACAAAACACAAATAACCGCCGAGAATAAGTCCGTATATCGCTATCAATTTCAAAAAAACGCGCACTTGCCGATTTTTATCCGGATTGGCACGACGGAAAAGCAAAATATAAAACGTCATCGGCAAAGCACCGACCAACATAAACAGTGTCGTCACCATTTCTATCGGCACACTGTCAAAGGCGGCAATTGAATTGTTTTTTGTAGAAAATCCGCCGGTACCGATGGCCGACATTGCGTGATTTATCGCATCAAACCATCCCATTCCGGCCGCAAACAGTGAAACAACCGCCAACGCAGTCAAAAACACGTAAACAAAGACGATTCTTTTAGCTATATAACTGAATTTAGGCATAAATTTATCGTTTGAATCGGAATTTTCGTGTTGAAATATCTGCATACCGCCGATTCCCAAAAACGGCAGCAATGCCACCGCAAAAATAACAATACCCAAACCGCCGATATAATTTAAGAGAGAACGCCACAGCAACACCGACTGCGGCAACACCTCCACGTCATTCATAATTGTCGCTCCCGTACCGGTAATTCCGGAAGTTGCCTCAAACACGGCATCCATCACACTCCCGACGCTGTGATGAAACCAAAACGGCAATGCCGAAAACAAACAAACGGAAATCCAACTGACGGCCGTCAGCAAATAACCCTGCTTCAGCGTAATTCTCTCGATTTTATCGTAATTAGATAAAAACAGCGAAAATCCGAAGAATACGGCAATCATTGATGCACTGAAAAACGGCGACCATTCGACATTATCCGCAAACACGTCCAAACCGGCGGGAATCAGCATAATCAACCCCAAAATACCTAAAATATATCCGCTGATCATAAAAACCGGTTGCCACATATTTACCGCCTTATTTCAATCCGACATTTTCTGCCAAATTGTGATTCACCATTGCTTTATTGATAAATATGCCGTTTACAAAACACAGTCCGGTTGCCGTATTTGTATGCCCCGTATATGCCACAACTGCACAATATACGGCTTCATCTGCCGTCAAATCACGCAAATACTGTTCGGCCGACCTCGTATCATACGTCCGTTTATCGGTATAAATACCGTACAAAAACAAAAAAGTGTGATTGACATACAAACTGTTTGGACCGACGACATTTGCCGAACCGTACAACACACGCGGTTTATCCGGATAAACCAATCCTCTGTTTTCCAATCGCTCGTAATAATCGGTCAAAGCACCTTCATAATAGAACGAATCTTGCGGCACAACATCTTTGGGCGCGACGCTCGGCTCTACGGTAAATGCCTGCTGATAACGCGGTTTGACCAAGCGCGTTTCTTTATGCAAAGCCGCAGTCTCATCTTCTTTTGTTTCGGAAGCCATTTGCTTGAGTGCAACAAAAGCATTTTGGGCAGCATTCACCGTATTTTGCAAGGCCTTTACGCCGGCTTTGGGCTTATATTCGGCTTTTTTCAACTCACCGACATTCCACTTGGCAAAACGCGGCTCATCATCGGACGCTACATCTTCCGTATCGACTGTAACATTCGCCGTTATCTCGGAAAGTGTATCGTTGATTTCGCCGACTTTTGCTGAAATTTTATCGACTTTATCCGCAACCTTTTCAATCACTTTGCTATTGTTTTTAAGCATTACACGTATCGGAATCACCGACTTATACCATTCGCCGATATGCCCGAACTGTGCGCCGCAATACAACGGTATAATCAGCAACAGAAGAACGATAACGATTAAACCGAGAACAATCTGCCAAAAGCGCCGTATCGGAAACGTTATCAGCATAACAAGCCGATGCACCCAAGCCAACACACCGTCCAAACGTAAATCGCCCCAATTTCCGATACCTTTCAGCGCCATTTTATTTTCCTCCGTATTTTTCCTGTAATTCAGCCGCTTTTTCCGGTGTAATACGTTCAAAAAGCGCTTCTCCCGTTTCAAACGGCATACCTGCTTTCAGTGCTGTAATCTGCTCGGCAACATCAAAGTTTTTCAATGACGGCATATCTCCTGTTTTTAAGCCGAATTTCGCCAGCATTTTTTCTGCCGTTTCCGGCATCAGCGGTGCGCTCAAAATCGCAAAAATACGCACCAGATTCAAACACAGACGCAAAATTGCCGCCGCCCGCGTTTCATCTTCTTTAATCACCTGCCACGGCTCGGTTTTGGTAATATAGTTATTACCCTCTACCCAAATTGCACGCAACTCGGCGACCGCTTTTCTGAACTCCAGAGCATCCATATATTTGAAATAATCATTAACACGCGATTGAAGTGCCGTAATCATCTCATTGTCAACCTCTTGCAATTCACCGCCCTGAGGTACAAAACTGCCGAGTTTGGAAGCCGTCATTTTCATCACACGTTGTGCAAAATTCCCCAACACACCGTTCAAATCCTTGTTAATCGTTCCGACAAAGCTGTCAAACGTAAAAGATGAATCCGATGCTTCCGGTGCATTTGCCATCAACCAATAGCGCCAATAATCAACCGGAAATTCCGCCACCGCGTCTTCGGCAAAAATACCGCGATGTTCCGACTTGGAAAACTTGCCGCCCTCAAAAGTCAGATAGCTGAAACCTTTCAAATAATCCACCTTCGTCCAGTTTTCACCGGTACCGAGCAACGTTGCCGGAAATGTAATCGAATGATACGGCACATTATCTTTGCCCATAAACTCAACATAGCGCACATCTTTGGCATCAAGCCACCATTCTTTCCAATCACGCTCTGTCGGTTTTTCGTCCGACCATTGCTTGGTAATGCCGATATAGCCGATCGGCGCATCAAACCACACATAAAACACCTTATTCTCAAAACCGGCTTTATTGACCGGAAAGCCCCATTTCAAATCACGCGTAATACAACGCGGCTGCAAACCTTCCTTAACCCATTTTTTGGCGATAGAATAGGCAACATCAGGCCAAAAAGCCTCTTTTGTTTTAAGCCATTCAGCAAGTTTTTCTTCAATCTTCGGCAAATTCAAGAACAAGTGCTTAGTTTCACGCACTTCCAAATTGGTACTGCCGGAAACCGTGCTTCGCGGATTGATTAAATCGGTCGGTTCCAAAACTTTGGTGCAATTTTCGCACTGGTCGCCACGTGCTTTTTCATAACCGCAATGCGGACACGTTCCGGTAATATAACGGTCGGCCAAAAACATATTATCATCAACCGAAAATACTTGTTTCATTGTTTTTTCGGCGATAAAACCGTTTTTATCGAGCTGTTCGAAAATATGATATGTCATTTCCTTATTTTGTTCACTGGAAGAACGCCCGAAATAGTCAAACGACAAATTAAAATCGGCATAAGTTTTTGCGTGACGTGCGTGGTATTTATCGCAATATTCCTGAACCGGCATATTTTCCTTCAAAGCGCCGACCTCAGACGCCGTGCCGTGTTCATCATTGCCGCAAATGTACAAAACTTCGTTGCCCATCATTCGCATATAACGCGCATACACATCGGACGGCAACAAACAACCGACCATATGTCCCAAATGCGGAACGCCGTTAATATATGGTAACGCTGAGGTAATCAAAATTTTAGACATTTGCTCATAAACTCCTTATAAAATTTCATTTCAGACGAGAGTTTACTGACATTTAATCAAAAGTGCAAGCAAAAAGAGGATATTGCCGCCGATTTTACACAAAATAAAACAGTATGTTACTTAAAAACACAAAAGAACGGCTTGCAACTTTCAAAATACAAGCCGTTCCCACTAACGACTTTCCCAATAGTATTCGGCTTTATTACCGCTATCAACGACGCTCACGGCAATAAAAAAGCCATCTCACAAGAGATGACTGGAGACTGAAAACTACTAGTAAGAAATAGTGCGGTATATTCACCGCAACGGTTTATTTTACCGCTCTCCAGCCTAAGCTGAAAAGCAAGTTTTTCGTCCTTTATGACGCTTACTAGAGGTTTTCAGACCTCCGGCAGACCTCTCCGCCTATTTTTTTTATAAAATATATCTTGTGTAATGTAAAGCAAAAATCACATTTTTAACCGGCAAACATTGTAATCATAATATTTTTATTATTTTTGCTTGGCATAATAATATTTTTATTATATTATATCTATTATTATAAATTACGTTAATTTCTGGCATCTTTATAATTTTATGGAGATGCCTTTTTAAGGAAAATAAGATAAGAAATATATTATTATAAACATTCGCAATTAACCGAGAAATATTTTAACAAATTTTAGAAAAGGATAAAGAAAAATGAGTAAATCAATCGGACAGATATTCGGAAAAGCAAATTACGCAACCCGAGAGGACTATTTAAGATGTATAGAAGATTATTTAAGACGAAACAATATAAATGTTGCCGGCCAATCTCATTCATCGGAACTTATACAAAGTATGTTCAATGGCACAAATTATTCCCCTTACGGATTAACCTTGCAGACTGAACCTTTAACCGCGCAAGGAACACAATATGCCCAAATAACAAATCCCAATATAGCAACGGATGCCGATACCATGCCACCGGTGGATTATTCTTTATACGGAGATGGATTTTCCCGTGAATTTATTGATCAAATGGTAGGTGATAAAGAATTTCAGAAAATATTAAATGAATATATCATTCCTAATGAAGGTGGATATAATAATGATCCTGTAGATGCCGGAGGAGAAACCAATTTAGGGATTGCTCAAAGTGCGCATCCAAACGAAGACATAATAAATATGACCAGAGAACGTGCTAATGCTATATATTATCGTGATTACTATAATTGGAATGGTCTAAATAAACTACCTTATCCTATCAGGGGTTTTGTTGTAGATTATGGATTGCCAACTAATCCGCAATACGCGCTTCAAACCGTACATAATGTTTTAGGAATTCCTAAAAATGCTACAGTTATCGGACCGACTACTCTAAAATCTTTTGAACACTATACAGAGGCTGATTATAATGATTTTCTGGAAAAATACAGAGAGGAGATGAAAAAACATTATAATGACATTGTTCAGAAGAATCCTCAAAAAAAGAAGTTTTTAAAGGGATGGACAATCGAGCCAACAGCGCTCATCTTGGTAAATAGTCTGCTGAAAAGAGAGGCTGAATTTTATCAACCTCTCTAGTTATATTCCTCTAATATAGATGAATATGAAAACATTTGTTCTTTACTAAAATCTATTAAATCTTGAATATAGTTTCTTAATGAGGCAGATAAATCCGAAGCTCGATCAATGTCGCAGATACTTCCACTCGGCCAAGCATATTTATTGCGGCAATTTTTTAGCCCGTAAGCATCTGATAAAGCTTTTTTCAACTGTTTGTATTCGGTTATATTATTCTTTGGATGCATATATAGATTTGTTACAATTTTCTCCGCAATTTTATCATAACAACCCAAAACTTCAGGTAATTCAGTTGGGCAACTGTCAAGTTCTTTTTGGTACTGCAACAACAGAGTATAATCATCTATTATTTCTTTGATTTTTTCTTTACTGCTCCAATCACTGCTTTCATAAACCGCATCTATATCAATGCCATAATATACTTCTGCTTGTACACCGGTATTGAGCATAAAAAAGCTGATAAACACCAATCCCAAAATCAAAACAAACTTCTTCATCTTTCCACCTCTGCAAATCTTATATTTGATATGCGCTGAAATATGCTAAGAAAATCGATTTAATTTACCGCACCAAACTCTGTGCCAGATTGATAATGGCCTCACTGACATCATTTGCCGCCGCATCAAAATCCGCATTTTCGGTCAAACGTTCTTCATCGGCATAGAGCGCACGGTTGATTTCCAACTGCAAAGTATAAATCTTGCGTTTCGGCTGACAATAATTAAACGTGATAAATGCGCCGGAATACGGACAATTAAACTCCACATTGTAGTTTTTATTCCAAAACTGACCGGCTAAAAAATCGCTCATTTCCTGCGGACAGCTTTGGCTGAACAAATTACCGAGGCAAATATCAATCCCCGACCGGTCGTCGATAATCGAGCATATTTTAGACGGCATTGAGTGGCAATCAAGCACCAGACAGAACCCGAACTTTTTAACACATTTTGCAATGATTTTCTGCAATTGCGCGTGATAGACATCATACACATTTTTAAGCCGTTTTTCAACTTCGTGGTAATCAAGCAGTCCCTTATACAACGGCTGGCGCAAATAGTTAATTCGGTGCACCACCCCCAAACCGACGCGGCAATGTTTGTCAAATAAAATATCTTTATCTTTCGGATAATTATAAAACATCGCCGGATCAAGCTCCAAACGGTCGCGATTAAGGTCGATAAACACGCGGCTGATAAGCATTTTAATGGTCGGAATCCCGAAACTTACGGCTTTTTGCAACAACTCATCAACCAACAAATCCTCGTTGTGCCGCATAACTTCTACCGAACTGGCAACTTCTTTGACAAACTCCGGCGGAAAATACGTCCCGCTGTGCGGTATTGAGAGCACAAGCGGAAACAGAGGTTTCTCGGCATTAAAATCCTCAAAAACCTTCATTTTGGAATAATTAATTTTGATATCCGAATGTTTACCTTCCATATTCACCTGCTTATTGCTTTTTATTTCTTTGCCGAACAGCCCGTTTGCGCCGTGTCGATTTTTTCTCGACTGACCAACCGAATTTGCCGATTTTGCGTCCCAAACCATAATAGAATCCGTGTGCATACGCCAAAAGTCCGGCTTTTTGCAAATCAAGCGCCTGCTGTCCGTTAATATATGCTTCTTCAACATCTACGGCAACGACTTCCGCCAAAAACATATCGTGAGTGCCGTATGGTGTGATTTCTTTCACCTTACATTCCAGAGAAATCGGGCTTTCAGCCACTTGCGGTGCGTTGATTTTATGGCACGCGGCAGCAGTAATTCCGGCAAGTTTAAACTTATCAAAAACCCGCCCGCTTTTAACGCCGCACAAATCCACCGCTTTTGCTAATTTTGTTGTCGGAATGTTAATGACAAACTCACCGTTTTCTCGGATAAGCTCATTACTATAACGCGACGGCCGAATTGAAACATAAACAAGCGTCGGTTCGGTGCATATAATCCCTGTCCACGCTGCCGTCATCACATTGGGCTTTTCCATCGTACCGCAAGAAATCAGCGCCGGCGGCACCGGTGCCAACATTGTTCCCGCTTTCCAACAAACTTTTGCCATACATACTCCATAACATCAGAAACTTGGTGGCAGTATATTATAAAATTTTTTATTCGTCAAGTTTTGCTTTAATATGCCGCAAAATTAGGATATCAGAATATTTGGCAGACAGACCGATAAATTTTATCTTTTTTTTAACATTCATCTGATACAATGGTATAAACATATTATCGACAAGGCATTTATGCACTCAACATAGCGTCTTGCCGCCATCAAAAGGGACGGATATGACTGTTAAACTGACACTGAATAAATTTAAGATATTCTTATATTGCGCTGTACTGCTCGGTTGTGCCATATACGGTAATGCCGCAAATGCGCAACAATATATTCCGGCAACGCAAATTTACAAATATGCCAAAGAACAAAATACAACAGCACTTCGTTATGCAGGTTATGCAATTGATGCGCAAGATTCAAACGGTAACACGGCTTTATGTATGGCCTTAGCCGACGGCAATAAACAAGCTTATCACACCCTTTTGAAATACGGTGCCAATCCGAATGCACGCTGTGCAACTTATCTCAACAGTCAAAAAAATTTTGCCGGTTCAACCGCTTATTCTTCCGGCTCAAGCGTTTTGGGGTTAAGCCCAACCGGCTGGCTGATTGCGGCAGCTTTGGTCGGCGGCGGTGTTGCCATAGCGTCTTCCGGCGGCGGTGGCGGCGGTTCCGGCGGTTCTTCACCCTGTGCCGGTTACCAAAAAGAATGCCCTGCCGGCTATGTTCCGACAGAAGATACGTGCACTTCCGGCAACACAACATATTATCAATGCAAAGCCGATACGTGTGAGGGCTATGTTGAAACCTGCGCCGCCGGCTATCATATGACCGGTGAACAATGTCATTCGGGCGACAAAACAATGTATAAATGCGCCGTCAATCAATGTGAAGGCTTTGTGGAACGCTGTCCGACCGGATATGAATGGAGCGGCAAAACCTGCCAATCCGGCGAAACAAAATATTTACTTGAGTGCGTTGAGGCCAAATGTGAAGGATATAATTTTTCTTCCAAGCCTGAAAATTGCCTGACCGAAAAAACCTGCCGGTCGGGAGATAAAACAAAGCACAAATGCGAAGTATGCAAAAACGGGTGGCAAGGTGATGATTGTTCAACCCCGACCGACTGCGGTGAAGATTTTAAAACAGAATGTGCCGAAGGTGAATATATCGGCTCGGAAACCTGTACTTCCGGCGGTGTGGACTATAAGCAATGTAAAACCAGAAGCAATACCGATAAATGCACACAATATAACCCGTACGCCGACAAATGCACAGCGTGTGAAGACGGTTTTATACCGGATAACAACGGATACTGCGTCACCAAAGCTTCCGTTTGTGTTTCGGAAGGCTATTTACATAACCCGAATTGTAATGAAACAACGCAAATTATAACCGAATGTCCGTATGATGACAATTATTTGAAATGTGAATGTCGTGCAGACTATGTTCCCGCCGATAACGGTACTTGCGTAACCAAAAGTCAAGCCTGTGAAAACGACGAATATGTAATATCTTGTGCAAATTACGATACGCAATACCTTGACCAAACGCAAACCTGTCAATACGATAGCTCATATCACAAATGCGTCAACCGTACATATATCAACGAAAATTGTACAGCCTATGTTGAAACTGAAGATAAATGCGCCGCCTGTGAGGAAGGATATCAAGTCAATGCCGAAGGAAAGTGCGAACCGACTGATTCTCAACGCTGCCTGAACGATGGTTTTGCCCCAGGAGAAACGGTATGTAACTACGATACCTACTATTTGGCTATTTGCCGGTACGATGCCACTTATCATAAATGTGAACCGCGCACCAAAAGTACCATAGGATGCGCAGTTGTTTCGCAAATTTCCGATGAATGCGATGAATGCGAACACTTGGTCGGTGGACATACGGAGTATGTGCTTACAGACGGTGAATGTATCTTGACAAACTGCATCGGATTTTCTGAAAATATCACCGAATGTAATTATAAAACCGAATATTTATTAACCTGTGAAGAAAATGCGGCACTGCATTATTGTGAAGCCCGTCACAGCATTATTCCCGACTGTATTGAATACGCAAGCAATACAAGTGAAAGTAGCATCTGCAAAACCTGTGAAGAAGGAGCAGAACCAAGTGAAGACGGCCACAGTTGCATATTTAATTTATGCTCAATACAAGGCTATACCAAAGACGATATAACTTGCGAAAATACGCAATATCAGGAAAATTGCGAAACAGATGCAAGCTATCACCGATGCTCCGCCCGAGAAAACACAGTGGAAAATTGTGCCGAATATAATGATGAACACATCGATAACGGCGTATGTAAAGAATGTGAGCCTGATTATGATTTGACAAATAATGTATGCGTGGTAAGACAGACGTGTACGGAAAAAGGTTACAAAACGGAGTGCGATAACAAAGATGAATACCGCGACACCGGTGACACTTGCACAAATGATGGCGATACGCAGACTTATTACAAATGCATCGGCCGTACATATACCGACGATAACTGTGCAGCATACGAAACAAACGCCGATAAATGCGCAGCTTGCGATGACGGATATCAGGTCAACACCGAGGGAAGATGCGAACTGACCGATTCTCAGCGTTGTATCAATGATAATTATACACAAGGGTGTGCAAATTACGATACGCAATACCTTGACTTAACGCAAACCTGTCAATACGACAGCTCATATCACAAATGCATCGGCCGTACATATACCGACGATAACTGTACAGCATACGAAACAGACGCCGATAAATGCGCAGCTTGCGATGACGGATATCAAGTCAACACCGAGGGAAAATGCGAACCTATTTGCGAAGGATATATTCAAGATGATGTTGTATGCGATGATTCGGAAGAATACATTAAAATCTGTCCGGAAAATGTCAGCTACCGCAAGTGTGAACCGCGAACAAATAAAGTGGAAAACTGTATCCGATATCAAAATAAATCTTCAGATATAGGTAGATGCCAAACTTGCGCTTCAGACTACACACTTATCAACTCTCAAAATATATGTTCGTACAACGCACCTTGCTACATAAATTCAACAGATTTCAGTAAATGTTCCGGTATGGGTGGATGTAAAAAAGGAGAAACATCAGGTTCTTATTGTACTTCCTGTATTGCCGGATATCACATTGAGAACGGACTTTGTGTTCAAGATGAGGATGACACCGTTTGGACCAACAACGACGCTATTTCTTATTCAGGTTCTTCAACCGAAAAAATTTATGGTATGAAAGGTGATCAATATACCAAATTGATTAACGGCGCAAGCGGTACAATCACCATTACCGGCGCAAATGTCAACGTCTATGGTATGTATGCAGGTTCAGAAACAAAAGCGCAAACAGCCCAAAACAAAGGAAAAATCGAACTTGCAGACAATACAACACCCACAACATCCGGCACAGATCCAAATGCTGTTTTCGGTATGTACGGCAACAATCCAAACACTTCGCTTATAAACGGCTACAGACCTGAAGAAAGCGGCGACAACACCCTGCCCGTAATTGAGATTTCCGGCACAAAGGGGAATGCGTACGGTATGTACGGAAGCGAAATGACAAACTACGCCACCATCAGAATGACAGACAATGGTAAACCAAAACAAGATGGAGATACAACCCTGTATAATACCATCGGTATGGGTGCTAAAGTAACGGGGACGACATACATATATCAAAATGCTGGAAAAATCGAAATTTCAAAAAGCGTAAAAAAGACTTATGGTATGTACGCTCACTCCCAAGTTACAAACACTTTTATCAACGGTGTTGAAAACGGTGATAACAGCAATATTTCCATCGTCTTGACAGAAAATGAGAACAGTACAGGGATACTAGGGGCCAATATCATAAATTATGCCAAAATAGAAATCAAAACAAGCAATGGTCCCAAAGGTATAGAGGCACGTAATACAGCATCTAACTTAGGGACAATCAATATATCAGACAGTATTACTTCTGTTACTTATGACAGAATATCCGGAATATATAGTGGTACAAATAATTCTACCCTAACCAACGGTTCGGAAAACGGCAATAATTCAGGTGTTTCAATCACACTTAGTAATAATACCGGAACCCAAAATGATGTTTCCGAAATAGTCGGTATGTACGGCAGAACAACAACCAATTATGCTACTGTTTACTTAACCGGAAATACCGCGGCTAGCGGTATGTACGCATCTGGAAGCATTCCTCAGGCAATAAATGCATCCAACGGCATTATCACTGTAACCAAAAATAAATCAACCGCTACCGGAATGAGCGGCGGACAAGGAGCTACACTGACTAACAGCGGGCAAATAGTGATGACCGAAAATCTTGCAGCCACGTACGGTATGTGGGGACGTTTCGGAGGTTCATCGCTGACTAACAAAGGAAACATCACGGTTCAGAATAATGCAAACTCAGCATACGGTATGTATAGTAACTCAGGGGCAGAAAAGGTACTTTTAATCAACGGGTATGAAAATGAAAACGGAAACAATTCCAATGTCAAAATAACTGTGACCGGCAATAAAAGCAGAACATACGGTATGTGCGGTAATGACATTAAAAACTATGCATATATCACCGTTTCCGGCACCGAATCCGGACAAGAAATCTACGGCATTTTTGCTTATAACGGAACCGAAGACTATCCGTCACCGGTTCTCAACGCCGGCACCATTAACGTTACCGCCGGCAGTGGCGCAACCGGCTACGGTATTTACGCCGCAGGTCCAAACGTCAACATTATCAACACCGGAAAAATCATTATGAACGGCACCTCTTGTACCGGTACAGACTGCAGCGGTACCAACAATGCAATTGTACTCAACGGCGCAACTCTGACCACCCAAAGTTTAATGTCTGCGCCGGTGCTTAATCTTTCTTCAGTCGGTGGGACGGTGATGGCGACGGCGAGTGCAAAGTTTGAGGTTGAAAATGAAATGTCGGGAGATTTGGTGATGAGTTCCGATGTTGTCACCAACGGTTTTGAAGATACATACACCGTGGCGGATATGATTGATGCCGGTGATGTCAGCGGTCTCAACTTACTCTCGCAATCCGCCTTGTTTGATGCCGAATTGCAAAACGAATCCGATGCCGTTTTGACAATGAAATCGTTTGATGATGTGGTTGAAAACGCCTCGATTG
>JAFVBL010000034.1 GCA_017479985.1 Alphaproteobacteria bacterium
CGAGCGTACGGTTTTAGAAATTTTGAAAATTATCGCTTGCGTGTTAGGATTTTATGTGCTTAAACTTTAATTACAAGGTCAATCTGATGACTTTTAACTTTTATAATTTTTTACTCTTGCCCCTATCTTTGACGATGAACCAGGTCAAACTGATGACTTTTACTTTTTATAATTTTTTACTCTTGCCCCCATCTTTGACGATAAACCGGTGTATTTTTTCTTTTAATACGGTGGCAAAAAATCAATGGGTTTTATAGGGTTGTTTTATAAAATTTGCTTACTATTTGCTTACTGGTAAAATTTAAGGCTTTCAACAAAAACGCTGAAAGCCTTATTTTACAATGGTGAGCTCGGTGGGATTCGAACCCGCGACCCTTTGATTAAAAGTCAAATGCTCTACCGACTGAGCTACGAACTCAATATATGTATGCACAACATAACTTAAAATATGTTTCGATACATTCAAAACGAATATGCTTATAAAAGATAAAATCGTCCGAGTCAATAGAAAAAATAAAAAAAGTTAAAAAAAATAAAAATGGTGTTTATTTTTTAATAATTATGTGTTAGACTGCTCTCAAAATGTGAATTATTTAATTTGATGAGGTTAAATATGGCTCTGAGTAATGAAATCGGTCAAAAAGGCCGTTATAGTATTTTGCAAAACGCCAAAGGCGAAATTATGTTGATGATGGACAGTCGTGTCGGCGGTCCGGAGAATCCGCGCTTTATTTATGATGGCGGTGAGACGGCATTGTTGTATCGCTCTCAAGAAAGTTCGGTTGCTTTTCGACATATCAGTGTCGGGGCGCGTAATCCGCTGAAGTCTGTTTCCGAAATTTTGGTGGTGGAAATTGATAATGATGATGTGGAAAGAGAATATATTGTTCCGGTGCGTTTGGTTAAAGATGTAAACAACCTGATTATTTCGTAGCCGGAGAGCCTTGCTCAATGATTGCATATACTGTGCTTCTATTATTTATTATCGGAGCTTTAGGCAGTATCAGAGTCGGTGTAAAAACAGATAAAATACTCTCGTTTGTCGTTTTTGCATCGATTTTTTTTACGTTTTTGCAATTTTATCAGGCAATGTCCGACGGTGTGACTCATACTTTTTCTTTTATGTGGAATACATCACAGGGGCAGGATTTAAAGTTTGAAATTATTTCTAATTCATATAACTATATGCTTGTTTTCCCGTGTTTTATTGTTACGGTTTTGGCTGTATTGAATAATTTTTTATTTCGGTATGAAGAACGGCGTGCGGCATATTCCGCAGTATTGATTTTTAATCTGACCGCATTGATTCTGTTGCTGACGAGTAATAACTTTGTGCAGCTGATTTCGGCACTGTTTGTAACGGATATTTTGGCTCTGTTTATGATTAAAGATGCTCAGGCATGCAGACGTTACAGTATGTTGAATATGATGGCGGATATGGTTTTGTTTTCGGTGTCGGCGATTATCAACGCGCGTGTCGATTCGCTTGACTTACAGCAAATTCAGCTTTATCAGCAGACGGCGCTTTATCCTGATTTTACTTCGCTGCTCGGGCTGACGGCGATTTTTGCAAAACTCGGTTTTTTTATGTTTCAAATCGGTGTTATCGGGCTTAAAAATATTCGTTTTCATCGAATACAGAATTTGCTTTTTTTATCTTCTCCATTTGCTGCGCTGATTCTGCTGTTAAAATTTAATGCGTTGTGGAGAATTTCGGATTATTTTACGTTTTATTTGGATATAATGTGTGTTGCAACAGGGCTTTGGGCGTTTGTGTGCGGCATTTATGCCAATGATTTTAAAGCAAAAATGATTTGTCTGATGCTTTTGTTTTGGGCGTTGATGGTGGCTTTGCTCAGGTGTTACGGTTTTGCTTGGATACCGGAATTTTCGCAGTTGATAATTGAAATGTATGTTTTGGTAACGGCTTTTTATCTGATTTATTTTTACAACAATCGTTGTCGTATGATGACACAAATGATGCAACTACGTCTGACCCATAAAAAACGCTTGGCATCGACATTGGGGATTATTGTTTTGACGGAGATGGCGGCGACGCACACTTTATCTGTGATGTACAACAATATAAACAGGTTCTATATTATCGGATTTTCGGCGCTCTTTTTGCTTGTTGTATCCGTGATTATCGGGCAAATATATTTCGGCGACGGCAAACGCAATGTCGGTATACAGCACGATATTGTTTTTAAATGGGGAGTGTTTGCGGAATTGACGGCGTTATGCGGTTGGCTTTTGCAGTCGGCGGCTGACGGCGGGTATATTATTTGGGGCAGTGCCGTTGTTTTTATCGGTTTGCTGATATGTTCGCCGTTGTGGAAATTGCAGGTGTTTTATAAAATGGAAGGCTTACAGCATTGTGATTTTTGGGGAAGTTTCTACCAGAGCATTGTCCGTGTGTTTCGGATGGTTGGCCGTGTTCTCGCCGTGTTGGTGGATTTTGTTTTTTTAGAGAGAATTTTGTTGGTTTTTGCGCAAAGTGTTTCCATCAGCGGATTGCGTCTGTTTCGACGTTTGCACGCCAATAAAATCGGCGGTACGGTTGCTGTATTTATGGTACTCGGTGTGTTGTTGTGGTACACCTATCGGAGTTCGGGAGGGCAATAATGGCGAATTTATTGTTGATATTGCTGATTATTCCGCTTTTGGGCTGTTTATTTACAATGGCGGCGAAAAAAAATGACGTTAATGCTTTTTATGTGGTGTTGTTTACGATTGCGTCAAACATTGCGGTGGTTTTACGGCTTTTGCAGGCGGTTGCCGCAAATACGGACGGTACAGCGGAATACTACACTTATACTTGGCTGAAAAGTCTTAATATTGAACTGTCGTTCGGTGCCGATTTGTTTTCTTTGTTGTTACTGTTCGGGGTATATATGGCATTACTCATTGGAGTGGTCGGTTTGTTGCCGCAGCAACGGAAACATAAATCTCTGTTGTTACTGACATTGTATTTTATGTGGAATATTACGGGTTTTTTGACGGCGCGTGATATGTTTTCGTTTTATATCTTTTTTGCCGCGATGGTTTTGCCGCTGCTTATGCTTGTCGGAATGTTCGGAAATGTGCGCAAAGTCTCCGTGCTGTATGTGCATTTTTCGTTGAGTTTGGTCGGAGCGTTGGTGTTGTTGATTGCGGTTTTGGTGATGTATCGATTTAATCACGGCAATGCCGAGTTGCTTTCTGTTGCTTTGGTGGCAATGCCTAAATATGCGGCTTTTGTGGTTTGGGTTTGTGTGTGTGCGGCATTTTTATCGCGTATTCCGATTTGGCCTTTTCATCATTGGTTTGCGGCGATTAGTGCGGGGATAAAAAATCCGCCGGTGTATATTATTGCCAATTTAATGCCTCTGACCGGATTGTACGGTTTTATGCGGTTTTGGCAGTTAACGGTGCCGGAAAGTGCCGAAGCGTTTCTGCCGATAATGACGATTTTCGGCGTGGCAACAATGTTGTTTGCCGCGTTAATCGGTATTTCTCATAAGGATTTTTTACCAAAGCTGTTTTCTTATTCGGCAGTGTATTATTTGCTGTTTCTGCTGTGTATTGTTTTGTTGGATTCACAATACGAGAAAAATATTGCGTATTCATTGTTTATTTTTCTGATTGTAAATGCGTCGCTGACGGTGCTTGATTTATGGTCGGAAAATGCTTGTGCGGAAGGGCATTGCGATTATCGCGGTATTTTGGCATATATGCCGAAACTGTCGAGAATATTTGCCTTTTTTGTGCTGGTTGCGGTCGGGTTACCGATTTCTTCAATGTTTTGGAATAATTTTGTGCTGATTTCGGCGTTGTTTAAGATAAATTTTGCTGCCGGTATCGGGGTAATGACGGCAATTACACTTATTTGTATGGGGGTGACATACGAGCTGTTTATGATGCGCAGTTTGAAAAGAATCGGGGTAAATGTGTCGGTGGAAGATATTTCGGATCGGCAAAGAGCGTTTTTTATGGCTGTTGTGTTGTTGCTGTTTCTGTCATTTTTTGACCCGCTGTGGTTTGTGCTGTCATAAAGGGAGGGAACAATGATTGAAGGTTTGATATATTTCTCCCCGATGTTGATTTTGCTGATTGCCGTTTTTATTTTGATGTTCGGCGAGCACGAAGAAGATGAGCAATATCGCTGTTTTCGTTTCAGCCGGATTATGTTGCTGAGCAGTTTTGTTTTGGAAGTTATTTTTTATAATAAACCCTCGATTTTAACTTTAAGCCAAGGCACAAGGTTTACGCTTGTTTTTGAAAGTCTGCTTTACGGCAGCGGACTGATGTTGCTTTATTTATCGCGCAAATGGTTTACGGCGATGCATCGTCAGGCATATATCTTTTGCGGCTGTTTGTTTTTGACATTGATGTTCGGCAGTTTACTCGTATCGTCAACAAATTTGGGACTTACCGTCGGGTGTGCCGTAATGCTGATGTCTGGCAATTATATTATTTTGCGTGATTCGAATACGCAAAAAGATTCAAATATCAGTTCACGAATTTATCTGATTTCCTCGTTGTTTTGTGCTTTGCTTTTAACGGGAGCGGCAGTGATATTGCGATTGCTCTGCGGTTCGCTTGATTATGAGGCATTGCGAATGTATTTTGACCTTAATCAGTCGGATATACGCTTATTTGCAGCGGCAGCGATGCTGATTGTTCCGTTTTTGTTTTTGACAGGTTTGGCGCCAATGCATTTTTGGCTGACGGAAACATTCGGCAGAATGATGTTACCGGTGTTTGTTTATTTTGTTTTGATGTCAGGAACAGGGGGTTGGGGCGGTTTTATACATCTGAATATTGCGGTTTTGGCGCCGCTTGCGGCATATTTTAAAATATTCTACGTATCGGTTGCGTTGCTTTCAATCGGAGTCGGTGCCGTCGGAGCGTGCGGCGGGCAGAATATACGTAAGATTTTTGCATATATTGCGGTGTATAATGCCGGCATAATATTACTGACAGTGCGCAGATTTACGGTAAATGCGCTGAATGCCGGATTTGGTTATATGTTTACGTATTTACTCGCAATGTGCGGAATTTGTACTTGTTTGTTCGGTTTGAAGCGTAAAGGTGAGTATTTGTTTATGCTGAGCGAATTTGAAGGAGCGTCGCAAAAAAGGCCGTATATTTCGGCGATGATGGTTATTTTTATGTTTTCGTTGCTCGGGTTGCCGCCGTTTTCGGGATTTCTCGGTTTGTTTTCGGCGTTGAACTATCAGGCGTTGCATCATCATTTCTATCAACTGATATATTTGTTGATTATGATGTTGGTTGTCGGATATGCTTTTTTGCAGATTGTGCGTGCGCTGTATTTTGAAGAACGCAAGACTACCTTTGATAAAGCGGACAGCGGTATTTATACGGCGATTTTGCTTAATGCGGTACTGATGTTGCTTATTATGATTCTGCCGCAATACTTGACGGAAGATGTGCGGACAATGTTGGAAACGGTGTTGCAATGACAGATTCGGAATATCAGATTATTTGTTATGAGGAAGTAGGCAGCACAAATGATGCGGCACTTTTACTGAGCCGGAACCTGAAAGGAAAAAAAGTCGCGGTTCGGGCAAAGCGGCAAACAGCGGGACGCGGCCGGCGCGGGCGTAATTGGCAGAGCTTGGACGGAAATTTGTTTTTTTCGATGTTGCGCGGATTTGATTTGCAAAAATTGGGGATTCTTGTGATGAGTGCGGCTCTTGCGGTTGCGGATACAATTAAGACATACGATATGACGGCAGATGTACGGATTAAGTGGCCGAATGATGTTTTGTTGAATGGTGCCAAGGTGTGCGGTATGTTATTGGAAAAAGGCGCAGGCAAATATATGGTAATCGGTATCGGAGTTAATATTTTGCAAAGCCCGAAATCTGCAGATATGCTGTATCCGACCGTTTCGTTACGGGAAGCCGGAATTGTTGCAACGGCAGATGATTTTTTGCAAAGGTATTTGCCGTTGTTTGAAAAAAATCTGCGGCAATCAGCAAAACGGTTGCGCCGAAAATGGCTGCAATACGCAAAGGGAATCGGTTCGCAAATTGTGGTGCGGCAAAACGGGACCGAGCAAACGGGAATCTTTGAAGGAATTGATGAAAATGCCGATTTGATTTTGCGAATCGGGGATAAAACGCAAAAAATATTGGCAGGCGATGTGTTTTTCGTGGAGGATTAAAATGGGTGATTTGCAAAAAGACGGACTTTATTTTTTGCCGCTCGGCGGTGCCGATGACATCGGTATGAATATGTATGTTTACGCCTGTGACGGCAAAATGATTGTGGTTGATGCCGGTTACGGTTTTTTGATGGACGAATATCCCGGAATGGATTTGGCATACGCGTCGCCGGAGTTTTTAGATGCTTACCGTGACGATATTGTCGGGTTGTTTATTACGCACGGACACGAAGACCACTTGGGAGCAATCGCACAGATATGGCCGCATTTGCAATGTCCGGTTTATGCAACAGATTTTACGCTCGGGCTGATTAAAGAGCGATTGGGCGAATTTAAAATGGCGGACTTGGTGCCGCTTGTTTCGGTGAATCAAAATAAAACTGTTGAAGTGCCGAATTTCAGTGTGGAATTTATACCGGTGGCACATACGGTACCGCAAACGTGTGCACTTGCAATTCGTACCAAATACGGCAATGTGGTGCACGCAACCGATTGGCGGTTTGATGACGAGGCGCTTTCGATGGTACAGACGGATTTTGCCGCACTGCATAAAATTGCTGCGGAAGGGGTGGGTTTGCTTGTGTGCGATTCAACCAATGTGATGCTTGATAAAAAATTGCCGTCCGAATCCGATGTGCGCGCCAATTTGATAAAAATGGTGCCGCAGATTGAAGGCGGTTTGCTTGTAACGTGTTTTGCCTCAAATATGGTGCGGCTGGAAAGTCTGATTTTGGCGGCAGAGGCTGCGAATCGGACGCCGGTGCTTTTGGGGCGTACGTTGATGACAAATATTCAAATTGCTCGCGAATGCGGCTATTTTGCTGATTTGCCGAAAGTTTATTCGGTGGAAGAAGCAAAAGATATTCCGAGTGATAAAGTTATGTATATCTGCACGGGCTCGCAGGCAAATTACCGCAGTGCAATGAGTTTGATTGCCAACGGTGAAAGTAAGTATGTTAAACTCGGGCATAACGATACGGTGATTTTTTCTTCCAAAATTATTCCGGGAAACGAGGGAAAAATCGAGCGTATGCAGGAAAAAATGGCAGAACAGGGTGCAACGATTATCACCGAAGAAACGGATTTGGTACATACGTCCGGTCACGCAACAAAGGCAGACCTCAAATGTATGTACGAGTTGCTTAAACCGGCGATTGTGCTGCCGGTGCACGGTGATAAAAAGTTTATTCGCGAACATAAGCGTTTTGCATTGGAATGTGGTGTCCGTGAAGTTTTTTCAACGCGTAACGGCGATTTTTGTTTGTTGAAAGATAAGCATATCGAGTGTCTTGAGGTTGTACCGACCGATATTTTGGGTTGGGACAGAGGACGGGCGGTACCGCTCGGTTCGCAGTTGATAAAAAATCGAAGACGAATCGCCTATAATTGCTCTTTGTTTATTTCGGCAGTGATTAAGGGGCGGGAATTGCTTGATTTACAGATGAGTTCGATTGATATTTTAGAAGAGGGCGAATGGCATAAATTGGCGGCAGAGATTTTGGAAAAAGTGCGTCCTCTTGCAGCGCAGAAATGTGCTGAAACCGAGAATAAAAACCAGATTGAAGACTTTATCCGCGGGCAGATTCGCCGCCGTGTATATGCCGCAACCGATATTAAGCCGGTAACGTTTTTGCACGTTTGTTATGCGGAGTGAAAATGAAAATAGTCAATGTGATGATAAGTCGCGTAATGGGCGGAATTGAACAGGCGTTTTTATATTATAATGCTGCGTTTGAGTCACTTGGCTATGAGGTTCTGTCGGTCATTGATAAAAAAAGCGCGGTGATAAATGAAGTGCAGACCCCTAAATTGAGTATAAAATTTGAAAAGTATAATCCGTTACTGATTCTCAAGTTATATTTTGCGCTTAAAAAATTTATGCCCGATATGATTATCGTACATCAAAAGAAGGCGATTCCGCTATTTAAAATTGCGGCAAAGATGTTGGGCGCAACAATTATAGGTGTGGCTCATAATCCGAAAATCAAACGCCTCGAAAAGTGTGATGCGGTGTTTTCGGTAACGCAAAATCAAAAAGATAAAATGATAACGCAGGGGTTGAAAAATGTGCCTGTTTATGCGGTGCCGAATATGATTAAAATTCCGGCACGTGAGCCGAAATTTCAGCCGTTTCATACACCGATTATTGTCGGTACAATGGGGCGGTTTGAGCCGATTAAGGGCTTTTGCGATATTTTTGTGTTGCCGTCACTTGAAGAATCGTTTGGAATGGTGTTGTTGGAAGCGGCACTTGCAAAAAAGCCTCTGATTTGTTCTGATGCCGCCGGACCTAATGAAGTGTGGGCAAATACCGGTGCAGCACTTGTGTTTGAAAGAGGTAATGCCGAAATGTTGGCGGATAAGTTGGCGGAAATGGCAGCGAATCCTATTATGGCACGGAATATGTCAGAAAAGGCGTATCGGCACGTTAAAGAAAATTATGGTGTTGCGTCGGTGGCAAAAGTGTTAAAAGAGGCACTGGATAAGGTAACAAAGGAAGAAATACAGTATCCTGAACAATAGCGAGAACCGAGGACTTCGTACAGAACAAGACAGTCATCTTGAATGAAGCGTCAGCGAAACGAATAATCTCCTGAAGAAAAAGAAGCGTCATTCTTGCGTATTCGATTCTTCGTTTCGCTGACGCTTCACTCAGAATGATGGTGTTTTATTTTTTTTCCGGCATACAAAAAAGGGCGGATAAATCCACCGCCCTTTTTTGTTTATATGTTCCTGTATCTAATCGGATAGCGCGTTAATTACATTGAATACCCGGTGAACGGAAACATACACCACTAATGGTACATGTACCACCCGGAGGATTCATATTTGCGCAATCGCCACTACCAACACTCCAAGTACCGTTCCTTGCAGAACAATCAGACTGAGTATATTCTACATTACATGTGTAGATACATTCGCCGGAATTGGTATAGGTATTACCGCCGCAAGAAACAGAGCTAGCGCCACTCCTAACCGAACCATTGCACTCCATCATACCTGCTGCCGGTGCACCGGATGCAGATTCAGAGTTACAATATACATAGTAGTGGTATGTTGTACCATCCGAAGTACAGGTATCCGCTTCATACTTTCCGCTCGGTGCAGTTGCACTGGTAGAGCGTGAACCGGTAGACCACCCTGAGTCACCGGATGGACAGGAGTCTGTCGGATAAGACGGTGTGCTTGGCTCTGGGTCATAACACTCGTCATAATATGTGTTTCCGCCGCAAGATGTGCTACCCGAACCACCATAGCTACAACTTTGTTTACCTTTTGCCGGACCTTCTTCGCCGCTACAATCCGAATCGGTGTTACATGTGGCGACAGCATATTTACGAATTTTACCATCGTGTGATTCGCAAATTTGTTTTACAACATAAGTTCCATAACTATAGTAAGAGCATCCGGAATATCCTGTACCGGAGCAACCGTCGTTGTAATACGGATTGTCACCCCAAGAAGGTGATTTACTTGTGGTTAAAATACTGGATGTACAACCACTTTCGCTGAAACTTGTTGTGGACAAGCAAGTATCTTCAACACAATTATCACAATATGTGGTTGATTTTCCGTCCGGCGCAGTATATTTCCATTCATTACCGTCACAATATTGCGTGGATGAGCAAACGCTCCAACTCTTACCGCTGGTACCGCCGCCAACCGAACCGGCATCTAAACTGGAAATATCTGAGCATTCACCCTCTTCATAGAAATAGATGTAACCATTGTAGTAATCACCGCAGGTGGTAGGACTACCACTACAATATTCACCGCTTTTGTAACGATGCTTTCCGTACCCCGGTCCCGGATCACCATTACAGTCTCTTGCTGTGGTACAGCTGTCGTAGAACCATTCTTCATAATCCAAATGGCCGTATGCGCATCTGCGTTTGCTGTAATAATAGCCGTTACCGGAAGAACTTTCCAGACGACCGTATGACGGACTGTAATAATATGATGAGGTAGATTCTGTTGTCAAATAATGAGACCCGCTGTCGGAACATTCCGAAACACCAACATTGCAAGAATCCGTTTCGCATCGATCATACCAGTACTGTCCGCCGCAATATACCGGAGAACCGCCGTTTTCCATTACGCCATACTCATAAGTTCCGGTACAAGTTACCATTGCTTTTTGGGTATCCGGATTCCACGCCGGACCGTGACCGTTGCAGGTATGTTCCGCCGTACATTCGGCAATATATGCAACCTGATACCCCGGATGTGCTGAGTTATTGGTGTATTGGCATTTACCTTTTGCAACATAATAACCGTTATCGTAGGTAGAACGTTTTGCAAGGTTCATATATCTGTCATACATATAGAAGCTTGAATTGCTGTAATTGTTAGGAATAATATATTGTGTACATCCTTCCAAGTCATTACCTACAATTGAGCAGTTCGGATTCGGCACAACTTCGTAACAACTGGTATAGTATTCTGCTTCGTCGCAAACGCATACCGGTGTCGGGTCAACACCATAACGGTTGCCGGATTCGGAAACGCATGTAATTAAACCTTTTTCAACAATTTCTTGGTGACAAGCATTTCGGGCATCATCAACGTTCCAACAAATATCGCAGATGTAGCATTGCTCATCACCGCTGTATTCATTGTAAACCACTTTGGTGCGCTTTTCGGAATCTGATAATTTTGTAATTTCACCGCATTTTTCTTTGGTTTGATGTCCTTCTTCACAATCTTTCCGGGTGCATTTACCACAATAGTGGGTTATATCCCAAGTTCCGTTAGCTAATTTAATTGCTTTCAGGTATTTTTTGCCATTTTCATCGGTATCGGTATATGTCCAACCTTTGTTCTTGTTACCCGAAGTCAGAATCGACGATTTGGCATCACCGCAACCTCCAACACCGGTCAAGAAATACGGATTTCCGCTTGAATCATAGTTATATACCTTAATCGGATCGTCGATATATGTACCGTCAGCCAGTTGTTTTTTGGAATCCAACCAGTAGTATGAGTAAACATCCCAGCCGTCCGGACACTCAAGCGGAACGCACTGACAGGTTTCGACATCAAACGTCCAGCCTTCTTCGCAATCGCGGCTCTTGCGTTTGCTGTTCAGGCAGACTTCCGTGCCGGACCAACCGACAAAGTCGTCATTTTCATAACATACGTTTTGTTCAACACCATCAACCATTTCCGTCATCGGACGATTCGCCTCTGTTGCTGAGCCTTCCGAACAAGGTTTAACCGCGCACGAACATTTATCTTGTTCGCGCTGCGGATTCCCCAAACGATCATTCCAAACAAAGCCGGAACAGTCGTGTTGTCCGTTTTCATACAATGCCTGCTGTGCCTGATGTAATAAATCCGGATTGTTTGCTGCTCTTGCAGAAACAACGTCGGTCATATAGTCGGCATATTGCCACGTTGTGGTTGCTAATTCGGTATCATCTTCTTCATTGATTTTAACTTTGCAGCCGTGACGCGCTTCACAATCCGCATTCATAACAAACTGCTTATAACAGATTTTACCGTCGGCTGCCGTGCGTTCAACGGACGGCGTGTAGCAGGTA
>JAFVBL010000035.1 GCA_017479985.1 Alphaproteobacteria bacterium
CTAATATTACTCATAAAGAATTTTCTTGGTTCCTTTATCTCGATATACTAGACTTTATATCTTTACGATATACCGTCCGCATATCCTCTTATTTTTTCTTATTCTACGATTTCTTTATAACCGAACTTACGTCCTTTAATCTCGCGGTCCGCACACAATGAAAGCATCTACATTTTTCAAACTCTGCTTTCGTGCTCCCGCACATTCCCTTCCGCTTAACTTCCCGTCTCGCGGTCGGTGATGCGTTTTATATATCACACTTTTTACATTGTCAATACCTTTTTTACATTTTTTTGCATTTTTTCTTCAAAAAAAATTTCCGCATCGCAACACATTTGTAATGATACAATATATTATATTGCAAATACAATACGTTATTTAGTTTTATATTTTATCCACAGGTTGTGTATAACCGATATTGGCATATCTTTTTGACATAACTTTATCTTATTTTTATACTTATTAAATAATATATATATACTGCAAATATCGAATATTCATTTGAACAGATATGCGGCGATTCTAATTTGAATGATACCCAACATCTTAAGAATCTCTTTTCCTATTTTTTTTAAGAATAATTCCCGATTTTGCTTGATAATCTCAAAATGTGCTGTATTATATATGTATCGTGTAATTTTTTAGGAGGTATAATAACAGTATATGGTCGACACACAACGCAACGATGACGAAATCTTGATTAACGAAAATATTAAAGCAAAACAAGTTCGTCTGATTGATGCCAACAACGAGAATCGCGGCATCGTGTCCATAAAAGAAGCTCTGGCTATTGCGGAAGAATTCGGTTTGGATTTAATAGAAATTTCACCGCAGGCCAATCCGCCGGTTTGTAAGGTTTTGGATTTCGGAAAATTTCGCTATGAGCAGCAAAAACGCAAAAATGAAGCAAAGAAAAATCAAAAAATTGTTGAAATCAAAGAATTGAAACTTCGTCCGGTTATCGAAACACACGATTATGAAGTCAAATTGAAACAGGCTAAAAAGTTTTTGGAACAAGGAAATAAAGTTAAGTTTACAATGCGTTTCAAAGGACGCGAATTGAGCGCCAACGATTTAGGCAAGCAGATTCTGAATCAAATCGTTGAAGATTTGGATATGTACAGCAAGGTCGATTCGGAAGCTAAACTTGAAGGTCGGCAGATGACAATGATTCTGGCACCGCAAAAACAATAAAAAAATCTCGATAAAAAAGCTAAGAGCACCGGCAAATCAATGCGGGTGCCCTTTTTTGCTTTACAGATTAAAACTTCCTAGATCAGTGGCTGATTCATCATCTCTTCCGAATATACGCAGCGGAAGTAAATATCCCGAACATACGAATCGGGTACACGGACGCAAATATCTTCGGGAGAAGTAAACACATACTCATCGCCGTCAACACTGCGCCGAGCGACATAAGCCTCATAAGATACCGGAGTCGGAAGCCCGATTTGCGCAAATTGCCGCGCGGCAACATCAATCACCTTCGAGGTTCCGCAGACCATAACGCCCAAGCGCGGATGTTCCGAACCATCTTCATTTCTTTCAACCAGAATACACCAACAGAGCTTCACACCGCTGGGAATCCGGAAATGCTTTCGAAAAAAGCTTAAAGAAAACTGTATATCCATAACTAAAAAATTTGGTAAGTGACATTTCTTATACTCTTTGAATGACAAAAAGTCAAGTTAATTTCAAAATATTGACAAAAATATTTTCAGATGTTATTATTTTATAAAACAACAAAAAAGGCATAAATCTATAGCACAAATTCCCTATTCTTCCGATATTAAAAGCAAGAGAATCTCAGCTGATTTGGCAACCAGACTGTATCAATTTATGCAAATCAATAAATTGATTGACGGTTTGAGTGTTTTGAAAGAAGGCAAACAAAACAATGCGGATTTACTTGATTTGAGTGCGCGAATAAGCCGTCTCTATACCGGTTATATGGGTGATAATATGGAAGGACAAGATGTTGCCGTCGCCAAAGAAATATTTGCGGATAATGCGTTAATGGATACGGCGGATACAATTACTTTTACCGATTCCGATGCGGATAAGCTTCAGCAAATCAAAACTTTTGCCGCACAAAAAATGAGTAACACCTTTATCAAAGAAACCGGCAACTTTATTTCGTTAGATAACGGGATAAACGAAAGTACCGCCCTCGGTCTGGCCGGCACCCTGTTTATTATTTTGGAAAAAGAAAACAGCAAAAATGATGTGGAAAATCTGACAAATCGCATTTTTGAGTGCCGTTTTGGTAAAAAAGAAAGAACAAAACGATTCCGCCCGTGAAATACATTTTGATTATCAAATTTATATAGATTCAGGCATTAAAGGTTATACTTCCTCTTTGAAAAGCGGCTCCAACGATATTGCGACAAATCTGCATCTGGTTGATGAAGCCAAAGCAAAATCATTGAAACAGCTTATTGATGATACGGCAGAAAATCAGATTATATCGGTACATCACAAAATACCTGTTGCCTCAGCTGTTCCGCTGTATGTACAATCGCATCAGGAACTGCACTCACCATCCAATTGGAAGTGTTGTACATCAAAAAATGGAGCCGAACGGACACGGAACTGTCTCAAAAAAAGATGATAAATTATATATCAATGTGCAAAACACAAGCAAATTGGGAATAACCACAACCGATAGAATAAACAATAACACCGTCTTTGCCGCAGAGTACGGACGAGATAAAATCAATGAAATTATCAAAAAACTCAACCCGACCTACCAAAAAGAATTAAGCCAATATAACAAAGGTGACGGCAACTTAGTAGCCGCACGTTTTTCACTGAATATGCCGGAAACAAATTTTATGCATCGTATGCGCAACCTGTTAAACACCGTACAACGCGTTAATCCGATACAATTATTGAAAAAAGCCATCGGCTTGGAAAAATAACTTAATAAAAAATCAGCCGAGCTTTAAGAAATGGTGTTTCAAAGAAATTCCTCTTCGAAAAATTTTTCAAAGAGGAATTGCTTTAGCATTGTTTTATGTCCATAATTCGGAAATATCAATAAGCGGCATATCGAGGTCTTCCAACGGTTGCAACGTCTCGCCGACTTTCCTGTCAACACAAATATTATTGCAACGCAATTCAGTATCCTCAACAACAGCAAAAGAGCTGAGCTTTATACGAATGTTATCGCCTTTTTTTACTTTTTTCAGTGCAATTTTGATATTGTTTTTAACGGTATCGGGCATACTGTCAAACAACCCGCCATAATCGCCAAGATGCAGACTGACCGGTTTACGCACAAAATTCTGACACATTGTGTCGGTTGAAACATAAGTAACTCCCAATCGCAGCCAAACATTGTCGCTAAAACCGACAAACACTGTATCAACCACAGCATCAACAACCACATTATTGGTCAACAGCAAACAATTATCCTTATTCAGCTCAATCAGAACATCCGACAGAGGCGTATATGCTTTCTGCGTCAGATTTTCCGGAAAAATAAAACCGCCATCACGATTACACACTCTGATTTTATCGCCGACAAAAACCGGCTCGTTATCAACAACCGGTGCTGCTGTGAAAAACAATCGCTCCGGTAGCACAAATTCAAGTATGCGTCCGTTATTCTTTATTGCCTTTTCAACCAGAAATGTAAAACTCGCATTGTCATCAAACACCAAATCAACTGTCCCTTCAACCGCCAGACAATCTTTCAAATAATTTTCATCCATAGTTATATTGATTAAGTTAATAATATCACATTCGCCACAAATGTAACAGATATACCGAAAAAGTCAAGAAAAAAGCAAAAACCGCCGACATCGCTGCCGACGGCTCTTTTGCATTTTCTGCGACCGATAACTATTTGTTTTCCAAATCTTCGCCGGTTTCTTGGTCAACCCGTTTTGCCGACAATTTGATTTTGCCGCGATTATCGGTGCCTAAGCACTTGACCCAGATTTTATCACCTTCCTTATAGAAGTCCGAAACAGAGGCAATACGCTCATTTTTAACTTCCGAAATATGAACCAAACCTTCGGTCTGCCCGACAAAGCGAACAAATGCGCCAAAGTCCATAATCTTGGTAATCGTACCGTGATAAATTTTACCCATCTCCGGTTCGGCAACAATATCGGTAATAATATCAATCGCCTTTTGGCAGTTCTCATTATTATTCGAAGCAATCGTCACCACCCCGTCATCGGTAATATCGATTTTGGTGTTGGTCTTTTCGATAATTTCGCGAATAACCTTACCGCCGGTACCGATAACTTCACGAATTTTATCCGTCGGAATTTGCATTGTAAAGATACGCGGTGCTTTTGGAGAAATTTCCGGACGCGGTGCCGCCAAAGCCTTAGCCATTTCACCTAAGATATGAATACGGCCTTCGTGCGCCTGAGCCAAAGCATTTTGCATAATTTCTTTGGTAATCGACGTAATTTTAATATCCATCTGCAACGCGGTCACACCGTCTTTTGTACCGGCAACTTTGAAATCCATATCGCCGAGATGGTCTTCATCACCCAAAATATCGGTCAAAATCGCCACACGGCCGTCATCTTCCTTAATCAAGCCCATTGCAATACCAGCCACCGGCTTTTTCATCGGCACACCGGCATCCATCAGCGACAAACAGGTGCCGCAAACCGTTGCCATAGAAGATGAACCGTTTGATTCCATAATATCTGAAACCACGCGCAACGTATACGGGAAAACTTCCTTATCCGTCGGCAACATCGGATGAATTGCACGCCACGCCAATTTACCGTGCCCGATTTCACGACGTCCCGGTGTACCTAAACGACCGCATTCACCGACCGAAAACGGCGGGAAGTTATAATAAAGCATAAAGTCTTGTTTATATTCCGGCATCAAACCGTCTACAATTTGCGCATCGTCCGGTGTCCCCAAAGTCGTTACAACCAAAGCCTGCGTTTCACCGCGTGTAAACAAAGCAGAACCGTGTGCTTCAGGCAACAAACTTACTTCACATTGAATCGGACGCACCGTCTTAGTATCACGTCCGTCAATACGATGACCTGTTGTCAAAACCTTTTCGCGCATTGTGTGATGCATCACATTTTCGATAGCATCGCCGACAAACGCCGTTTCAATTTCGTTTTCCGGATCAATCGTCGCTTTAACTTCTTCCGCCAACTGTCCCAAAACCGTGCCGCGTTCCAACTTATCGGTAATTCCGAAAGCGGCTTCATAACGCGCACCGAAATCCTTCAAAATGCGCTCGCTCAAAGCGGTATATTCCGGCGGAAATTCCGGAGCCGCCCATTTTTCTTTACCGGCCTCTGCCGCCAATTCTTTAATCAGTTTAATAATCGGCTGAAAGCTGTCAAAACCGAACATAACCGAACCGAGCATAACATCTTCTGAAAGCTCGTTTGCTTCGGATTCAACCATCAAAACACCTTCTTCGGTACCGGCAACCGTCAGTTTCAATTCGGATTCGGCTTGTTCTTCAATGGTCGGATTCAAGATATACGCACCGTTTTTGTAACCTACATTTGCGGCGCCGATCGGTCCCATAAACGGAATACCGGAAACAGCCAATGCTGCCGATGCCGCAACCATAGCAACCACATCGGAATCATTCTTCTGGTCGTGCGACAATACGGTACAAACAATCTGTACTTCGTTTTTAAACGCATCAGGAAACAGAGGACGTATCGGACGATCAATCAAGCGAGAAATCAAAACTTCACGTTCCGACGGCTTGCCTTCACGTTTCATAAATCCGCCCGGAATTTTACCGGTTGCATAATATTTTTCCTGATAGTTTACGGTCAACGGAAAGAAATCCTGATCCGCTTTCACTTCCTTTGCAGCCACCACTGTTGCGACAACCACCGTTTCTCCGTATGTTGCCACAACCGCACCGGTTGCCTGTCGGGCAATCTTACCTGTTTCCAATACCAACTTACGACCGCCCCATTCTGTTTCTTTGCGGCAAATTTTAAAATCTATCATAGTTTTTCTTTCCTTTCATTTCATCTTTTTTCATCTTTCAAAAACCTCACCTAATTTTAAATTAGGATTTTTCGGGGCTGCAGAAACATTTCCGCAACCCCGTTATCAAAGCCTTATTACTTACGTAAATCGAGCTTTTTAATAATGTCTTGATATCTTTCTTCACTCATATTTTTCAAGTGATCAAGCAAGTGACGACGACGGCTGACCATCTTCATCAATCCCAAGCGCGAATGTAAATCTTTGGCGTGAACATTGAAGTGTTCAATCAAAGCATTGATACGATATGTCCAAATTGCGATTTGCACTTCCGGACAACCGGTATCGTTTTCGTTGCGGCCGTATTTGGCCACGATTTCTTTTTTGATTTCATTTGTAATCGACATCTTTATATTTCCTTTTTTGTTATATTATTTTGAAACACGCGTATCGGCGAGATTTTGCGCTCATCGATACGCACCAATGCAATCAAACAATTACCGAGCATTGCCGCCGCCGTTTCAACAGGTTTCAACCCCGCATAATTTTTCGGCGATATGCCCTGCCCCATACTTAATTTTCTTGCGTCTTCCGCCGAAACAGCAATCTCCGCGATGCCGCGCAGAGATGTTTCAATCGGCAAAAGTGACTTACGTCGCTGTTCTATATACTCCTCTTTTTCCAAAGAATCCAGCAAAATCGTATCTGATATTGAAAAATTTCCGCATTTTGTGCGTCTGAGTTCGCTCAAATACCCGCAAGAGCCCAGATATTGCGCCATATCCGCACCTAAAGTCCGCACATAAGTTCCCTTTGAGCAACGTACCCTGAACTTGGCACTTTTTTCCCTTTTTTCCAACAAATCCAAGGCATAAATTTCGATTTCACGCGCCGGCATTTCCACCGTTTGCCCCTTGCGCGCCAGTTTATACGCCTCCTGTCCGTTAATCTTAATTGCAGAATATATTGGTGGAATCTGGGTTATTTTACCGATAAAGTGCGGAATTGCCGCCATAATTTCTTCCCGATTCGGTATTTTATCCGAAGTAGCGATGATTTTTCCTTCAACATCGCCGGTATCGGTTTGCGCGCCCCATTCGACAACAAACTCATACTCTTTTTCGCCATCGGTCACAAACGGCACCAATTTTGTTGCCTCACCGAATGCAATCGGCAACACACCGGTCGCGAACGGGTCAAGAGTACCTGTATGCCCGTTTTTATTGGCGTGCATCAACCACCGCGTTTTGCCGACCACCTGCGTTGATCCCATTCCGCGCGGTTTATCAATCACCAACCACCCGTCAACATTATCCGCTTTGTTGTGTCTCACGTAATTATATCCTTTTCATTTTTAATGATTTAATCAATATTGATGCCGATAACGAAATCCCTTTACTTTTCCAATCCGTCTTTTTGTGCTTGCTGTGCCTGCCACGCCGCGAATCTTGCTTTTATATCCGCCACAGCCTTATCTTCTTTTTCGGCACGTTCCTGACTTTTTTGCAACCGGAGTTTATATATTTTCACTTCATTCTGATATAATGAACTTTCATTAAGTTCATTTGCCGTAAACTCATCGTGTGAAATCCCATACTTTTGTTCCAGTGTATCATCGCAATAGATTCTTCCTTCTTCTTTCATTTTCGGCAAATGAAGCAGTGATTTAAGCCGATTACCTTTGCACTCAAAATCTCCGCCGACTTCTTTCGGTGCACCTTCCAATGTGGTCAATTCATTCTCGAAGCAATCAAAATGTCCGCCGACTTTTTTCGGCGCGCCTTTTAATGTTGTCAGCTCGTTCCCTGAACAATCAAAATTACCTTCAACCACCACATCGGACAAATCCGGCAATTCGGTTAAACCTTTGTTGCTCAAATCCAAATCCCCCTTAACCACAAAGCCTTTCGGCATATCATAGAGGTTATATTTTACACCATCTTGCTCAAATTCCAGATATTTCTCAGCCATAATCATCCTCCAAAAATCTTACATTATGCCAAAATTCTAACAAATCGCTTGATATTTGTCAATATTTTTATAAGCAATCTGAAATTATTTCGTCATCTCAATAAACTCGGTTTCGGTTAACGTCGTAACCCCCAGCTCCGCCGCCTTTTTAGCCTTGCTGCCGGCATCGGCACCAACCACCACATAATCGGTATGGCTTGATACCGAACCCGCTACTTTGGCGCCGCATTTTTGCGCCAAAGCTTTTGCTTCTGCCCGAGTCATTTTCTCTAAAGTTCCGGTAAAGACCACCGTTTTACCGCTTAATACCGAGTCTGTACGTCGTTCATCAACAAAATTTTCTACATTTACATACTTTCTTAACATACTGATTTCATTAAGATTATGCTCTTCATTAAAGAATTCGACAATATCTTTTCCCATTTCGCCGCCGATACCGTCGATGGCTACCAATTTTGCCGTTTCCCGTGCCATCATTGCCTCTTGCAGCGCATCAAACGTTCCGTAGTTCTGTGCAAGCAACAATGCCGTTGCGCTTCCGACCTGCGGAATCCCGAGCGCATAAATAAACCGAGGCAATGAAATTGTGCGCCGCGCCCGAATGGCCGCAAACAGATTATCGACCGAAAGTTTACCCCAACCGGTACGCCTTTCCAAATGCAACCCCGTATCGCCAAACGAAAATAAATCATCACCGGCGCCGCCGTTACGTTCTTCTATCGTAAAGATATCAGACGGATGTGTGATTATGCCGTCAGCATAAAATGCCTCGATAACTCTATCTCCCAAACCGACAATATCAAACGCATCTTTGCCGACAAAATGTTTTAAGCGCTCTTTTGCTTGTGCCGGACACGTCATACCGCCGGTACAACGCCGTATAGCCTCATCTTCTTCACGTATGGCGTGTGCTCCACATTCCGGACATATTGTCGGAAACTCAAACGGCACGGAATCCGCAGGTCTTTTGTCAAGCCGCACTTCTACCACCTGCGGAATCACATCTCCGGCACGTTGCACCACCGCCATATCTCCGATACGAATATCCTTACGCTTGATTTCATCTTCATTATGCAACGTTGCGTGCGAAACCAATACTCCGCCGACATTAACCGGTTCCAAATCTGCGACCGGCGTCAACGCTCCCGTACGCCCGACCTGAATCCGAATATTGTTAATCCGCGTCAAAGCCTGTTCTGCCGGAAACTTATGTGCAATCGCCCAACGCGGTGTCCGTGTCAAAAAGCCGAGTCTGTTTTGCAACTCCAGCGAATTAACTTTATACACCACACCGTCGATATCATACGGCAAATCCGCACGAATTTCCGTAATATGCCGGAAATTTGCATCAATATCCCGCAGCGTATGGCAGATTTTATTGAGCGGATTAACCGGAAATCCCCATTCGGCAAGCTTATCAAAAAATTCTGCCTGTGTCGTCCATTGGCGTTCCGAAACCTCACCCCAAGTATATGCCCAAAGGCTGAGCTTGCGTTCGGCGGTAATACGCGGATTCAGCTGTCGCAGAGAACCGGCGGCGGCATTGCGCGGATTGGCAAACAGCTTTTTCTTTTCTGCCGTATGACGCTCGTTGAGTGCCAAAAAATCGCGCTTTGCCATATAAACTTCACCGCGTACTTCTAAAACTTCCGGCACACCTTGCGGCAAAACAAGCGGCAATTGCTTCAGTGTTTTCAAATTTTCGGTAATATCCTCGCCAACCACCCCGTCGCCGCGGGTAGCACCGGAAACAAAAACGCCTTTTTCGTATCGAGCCGCAAAGGAAAGACCGTCAATTTTCGGTTCCGCCATAAAATCGATGTCTTCCGCCATATTCAAAAAACGTTTCACACCAAGCACAAAATCATCAACTTCGGCAATAGAAAACACATCACCGAGCGAGAGCATCGGAAAACGATGTTCTATTTTGTTAAATTTGCTTTGTACCGCCGCACCCACGCGTTTTGACGGACTGTCGGCACGCACCAAATCCGGAAAGCGTGCCTCAATAGCCATATTGCGATGTTTGAGTGCATCATATTCGGCATCGGTCAAATCCGGCGCATCATTTTGATAATAAGCATTATCCGCCGCTGCCATTTTTTGCGCTAAAACAGCCAATTCCGCCGCTGCTTCTTCGCGCGATAAATCTTGAACGTCTTTCATTTTTTCTCCTTTTGCCAATATATAATTTTTTGCCGCAAGAGTCAAAACAAAAGCACGGTTTATCAAATTTAAAAACAGATATCCCCTCTATGTGCCGAAAGCAACATAAAGGGGATAACGTTAAGCGGTTTCAATGTTCTTTGTCGGAATAGCGCAAATAACAAGCAAGATTGCTGCCAATACACCGATTCCGTATGCCACATACTTCAGCACCGGCAAAATGTAATACCACGCAAAGGATACCGCCAGATACAGCGACAACACCAGAACGCAGACACCGAAAAGACGCGGCAACAGCTTAAATACGGCGTACTTGCAGAAAGCCTTCAATGCCGCCGGAGACGGATAAAACACTATTGTGTTCCGTTCTTCAAGCAAACGCTTGGCTTCTGCCTTACGCATTTTTGCCACTTCTGTATCGCAAGCCGCCTGAAAGCGGTAGAGCCACATAAGGCAAACAGTAACCAGACCAACACCGCAAAGGGCAACCCCGAGCAACTTGGTCGTGATATCTGCAACGATTGCGAACTCAGGTATCACAAAGAATACCGCACCAAGAATAATAAGAAAAATTGCTTTTTTCATAACCTAATTTTTTTGTAAATTGTATTTTTTCTGCTTTCAGAATATAGTTTTTTGACAAAAAGTCAATATAAAAACACAACTTATGCTGATTTTATTTCTATTTCATTTATTTATACAAAAAACTTGATTCTTTGGCAATCGTATGTTAATGTAATCATAAAAATACGATATAAAGGAGCAGATTATGGCTGAGAAATATCTGGAATTTGAGCAAGACGGTGTAAAATATAACCTCTACGATATGCCGAAAGGCTTTATAATTAAAGGTGATTTGGAGTTGATTAACAAAGGTTTAACCGAATTGCCGGATTTATCTGAGGTGATTGTCGAAGGAAGTTTTGATTGTTCTAAAAATAAACTGACCACATTAAAAGGAGCACCGAAAGAAGTCGGCGGTGATTTTAAGTGTTTCAAGAATCAGCTGACCACATTGGAAGGTGCTCCGAATGAAGTCGGCGGTGATTTTAAGTGTTTCAAGAATCAGCTGACCACATTGGAAGGTGCTCCGAATGAAGTCGGCGGACATTTTACTTGTTCTAGAAATAAATTGATTACATTAAAAGGAGCGCCGAGAGAAGTCGGCGGATATTTTGGTTGCTCCGAGAATGAATTGACCACATTAAAAGGAGCACCGAAAGAAGTCGTCAGAGAGTTTTCGTGCGATGGTAATCGGCTTAAATCACTGCTTCATTTGCCGAAAATAAAAGAAGAAGGAAGAATCTATTGCGATGATGAATTGGCTCAAAAGTACGGGATTTCAAAAGGTGAATTTACAGCAAATGAACTTAATGAAAGTTCATTATATCAGAATGAAGTGAAAATATATAAACTCCGGTTGCAAAAAAGTCAGGAACGTGCCGAAAAACAAGAGCAAGCCACAAAAGATATAAGGGCAAAATTCGCGGCGTGGCAAGCACGGCAAACGCAAAAAGACGGACCGGAAAAGTAATTGTTGAAAAACGCTCAAAAGAATAAGACAGTCATCGTGAGGAGTGCTTAAAGCACGACGTGACGACCTCCTCTCTCGCTGTGCGGTCTTGGGCAAAAAAAACAACGTCCCCCTCAATCCATGAACTGTACCCCGGAAAGTGGAAATACCCCTATGAGGTAAAAGTTCATCAGGATGGATTTAACAAAAGGCATCGGCGTTGAGCCGGTGTCATTTTGTTTAAGTTCCACTGACTACGCTCATTATTA
>JAFVBL010000036.1 GCA_017479985.1 Alphaproteobacteria bacterium
CTACGATAAGAGGTATGAGATGAAAAAGTTTGTTTTGATTTTAGGATTGGTTTTGAGTTTTAGTGCTAATGCTCAGGCGGAAGATAATGTAAATAAACAAGAGTTTGTTAATCCAATTTTTTATCAACCGTTAGAACCATTAAGTAGAGTATCAACATGGACATACCTGACGCCGACATCTATTAAAAGTATGACACCTTTGGATAAAAATAAGGTGGCTATGACAGGGGAATGTGAATTACTTGAGAATCGAGAAAATTTTATAAAATTATTATGTAATACCAGTTGGCAGATGCTTGAGAACAGACATATGGTTACAAATACATCTGAAGATATTTATACATACGAAATAAAAGGAATGTTTTCTGATATATGCGTAAAGGTGAAAAAAGTTATATATAAAATAACAAAAAGGGGAAATGAAAAGCTATCTACTTCTTACTATTGCATTTCCCCCTCTATCTTTTCGTCAAAATCTGATTGAGCGCGCCATTCTCTCAGCCCAATCATTACGTTCTTGTTGAACATCCTTACGATGCACGTTTGATACAATGCCATTGATATTGCGGTTTTGAATAGCATTATATAAATTTGGCCAATTTTGTTGATTTAAATTTCCCGTATTGTATTGAATATCCAGTAATACTTCTTTCAATGGCAACGGAAAACTATCAAAATCCGAAAATTCTCCGCGTACATGCGCTAAGTCATTATTCATATGATTTTGTGCTAAACCACGTGCTTCGGCATCAGATATGCGAATGTTTGTATAAGGTGCAAAATTCTCTGCCGCCGTATTTCTATTAACATAATTACCATTTATATCTTTTTCTTCACTTAATTGCCGCATACGATTATATGCTTCACGTTTCTGCGCCTCTGTTGCCGGAACCCCATTAACCGTGACATTTAAATTCTTAAAGACGTTCCAATCGTTAACATTAGCACCGCCACCTATTGTTATCAAACCTTTGGTATCAAGATAAGGATGCGGTATAACACCTTCCTGTTCTTTAATATTTTCCCACATTCTTGCGTATAAATCTTCATCAGAGATATAATTACTATTGCTTTGCGTCGGTGCGCTTAAATCATATCCTCCTGCCCACGATGTTATGGTTTGATTATTTCGCCACGGCACCGGATTGATTTGTGATGCCGGATTGCTCCACGGGGTGGGAGTAATCATCTGCTGCGGATAAGTCGCACCATTATTCCACGGAGTTGGTGTGGCAGTTGTTGTGCTCCAAGGTGTCGGTGTGGTTTGCGGTTCGTTATAACTCCACGGCGTTGGGGTTTGATTCTGAATCGCCGGTGTTGCGGCAGAATTCGGTACAATAGCAAAGCTCGGCTTGGTTCCAAAGTTTGTACTTTGATTAAAACCGCCGTTGGTTGCATTATTTAAATTGGTTGTGTTACTATTCAGACCATTTGTATTGCCACCAAAGGTACTGTCGTAATTGTTATTATTCTGAAAATAACTGCTCGGTTGTCCGACTAAGCTTTCGGTATTGACGGTATAATCCGAGTTTGCAAATACTTGCCCGTTATTTGCGCCGTTATTAAACCCGCCGGTTGCGCCGACAGTGCCGAGCGTACTATCCCAACCGCCGGTTGAACCGGACATAAAACTTCCTTTAGCTTTGGCTTGGGCGTAGGCATTGAGTGCTTGTTGATATTGATTCAATCCGCCGTCAAACCCGCTGTTGTTGAGCTGATTTGTTACGTTTTCAATGTTTCCGCCGATGTTCGATGTGCCGAAGCCGTAGTTGTTTTCCGCCGACCCGCCCCAGAATCCGGCGCCGTACTGCGGATAATTATCCGTTATGCCCATTTGATTAAAGTTCTGCATTAACAGATTCTCCCGTTCCATACGCGCACGCTGATATTCCAGTTCATCTCGCACCGAAAAGCCGCTGTGGTCAACGCCGTAACTGTCGATTTTGCCGCCGCCCGACCTGTAGCCTAAAGCGGAGGCAGTGTTATCATCCCAAATATCCATTTTTCTTTCCTTTCTTCAAAAATTTAAGTTTCATATTTTTCACCTTTTTGTAATATTATGTTAAAATTCTTATAGAATAATTATATTCTTATTATATACTGACACACAAACAAATTGCGGCAATATCGAAAAATGCGGCAATCTGTTAAAGAGCACAATTACTCTATGTTAGAATTTATAAAATAAATCTCAATAAATGTCAAGTTTAAAATAAGAAAAATATTATCATTAAAGCAAAAAAAATCCTCCGGCATTTATGTCTGAAGAAAAAAAACACAACCGGAGGTAAGAAAAAATTATTTATTTGCGGAGTTTGTTGTGTTTGTTGCTTGTGACGGCAAAAATTGAATTTCTTCCGCTTCCAAAGAAGTGACCTGTCCGTTTTTGTTGACTTCCGCCACAATCCAGACAAGTGCATTCGGCGCCACTGTATCCGAGGCGAGTAAGTCGTCATCGATTTCAATGGCAATTGTGCCGCTGTCGTCTTGGAACATATACATTTCATTGCCGAGATTCTGAATCAGATACCCTTGAATATACACGGTTGTGTCGTCAGACATATTTTGAACATCGCTGACCTGACTGATTGGTTTATCGGCTGCATCTGACGATTGCATCGTTCCGGCGGTGGCGGTTGAAAGCGCGCCGAACATTACGCCGGCCGCGGCTAAAAGTGATAAGAACTTAAGTTTCATAACATTTCTCCTTATATTATTGAAGTAAAACCTCTACCTAAATATGTATGTTTTTTAAGCTTTCAATGTGGTATGTTATAATTAGTAACAAAATGTGAGGAAAAATATATAAAAAAGTATTTATTTTTTTTATTTTGCCGTTATGATGACGGCAGTTTAACAGGAGGAAATTATGGATAATACTATTGATGAAAAACAAGAAAAAGAATATATCAGCGCACTGATTCAAAAGGTCAGCGCCGCACAGAAAAAGTTTGCGACGTATAGTCAGGAACAGGTCGACGAGATTTTTCGCCGTGTGGCTCTTAAGGCAAGTTCTGTGCGTATTCCGATGGCAAAAATGGCGGTGGAAGAAACCGGTATGGGGATTGCCGAAGATAAGGTGATTAAAAACCATTTTGCGTCGGAATATATTTATAACAAATTCAAAAACACCAAAACTTGCGGTGTGATTGAGGACGACAAAGAAAACGGAATGATTAAGTTTGCCGAGCCGGTCGGCGTGATTGCCGGTGTTATACCGACAACAAATCCGACATCTACGGTTATTTTTAAATCTTTGATTTCGCTTAAAACACGCAACGGTATTATCTTTTCACCGCACCCGCGTGCAAAAAAATGCACCATTGAAATGGCGCGCATTATTTTGAAAGAGGCAGTTAAAGCCGGTGCACCTGAAGACATTATCGCTTGGGTGGACGAGCCGACGATTTTGCGCACGCAATACTTGATGCAACAATCTGATTTAATTTTGGCGACCGGCGGTCCGGGAATGGTGAAATCCGCTTATTCTTCCGGCACACCGGCAATCGGGGTCGGTCCGGGCAATACGCCGGCCGTGATTGACGAAACGGCCGATATTCAAATGGCGGTCAGCTCGATTTTAATGTCTAAAACTTTTGATAACGGTATGATTTGTGCCTCCGAACAATCGGTTGTGATTGTCGATTCGATTTATGATGCGGTCAAAGCAGAGTTTGTAAAGCGCGGCGCATATATTTTGAATGATAAAGAACGCGCAAAGGTCGGTGCCACCATTATTCAAGACGGTAAGGTTAATGCCGGCATTGTCGGTCAGCCGGCGGCCAAAATTGCCGAAATGTCAGGCATTAAAGTTCCGGAAAATGCCAAAGTTTTGGTTGGCGAAGTTTCCAAAATCGGTGCCGAAGAACCGTTTTCGTATGAAAAACTTTCGCCGTGTTTGGCAATGTATCACGCCAAAGATTTTGATGATGCAATGGCAAAAGCCAAAGCATTGGTTGAATTTGCCGGTTGCGGACACACATCGGTATTATACACCAATCCGCGCAATGACGATCGCATCAAGTTATACGGCGATACAATGCCGACCGGCCGTGTGATGATTAACTGTCCGGCGGCGCAAGGTGCCATCGGCGATATTTATAACTTTAGACTTGAACCGTCATTGACTTTAGGCTGCGGTTCTTGGGGCAGAAACTCTGTTAGTGAAAATGTGGGAGTGAAACATCTGATGAATATTAAATCTGTGGCAAAACGTGAAGAAAATATGTTGTGGTTCAAAGTTCCGCCGAAAGTTTATTTTAAGCCGGGGTGCTTGGGTTTGGCCTTAAAAGAGCTTAAAGGCCGCAAAAAAGCCTTTATTGTGACCGATAAGTCGCTGTTTGACTTAGGATACACCAAAAAAGTAACCGACGTTTTGGATACACTTGATATTCAATACAAAATTTTCAGTGATGTTAAGCCGGATCCGGATTTGACGACGATTAACAAAGCGCGCGATATGGTAGAAACTTTCCAGCCTGATGTGTTGATTGCCTTGGGCGGCGGTTCGCCGATTGATGCCTGCAAGATTTTGTGGATTATGTATGAACATCCGGAGCTCAAGTTTGAGGATTTGGCGCGTCGCTTTATGGATATTCGCAAACGTATTTTTGAATTTCCGGAAATGGGCGTTAAAGCGCAGATGGTTGCTATCCCAACCACATCTGGTACAGGTTCGGAAGTAACGCCGTTCTCGATTATTACCGATGATGCGACCGGTGTAAAATATGCAATTGCCGATTATGCATTGACGCCGTCGATGGCGATTGTCGATACAGATTTGGTGTTGACAATGCCGCGCGGTTTATGTGCCGCCTCGGGTATCGATGTGATGACGCACGCGCTTGAATCGTATGTTTCTTGTATGGCAACCGATTATACGCGCGGTTTGTCGATTGAAGCCGGTAAGCTGATTTACGAAAACTTAGTGAAATCGTATGAAACGGGCGACCACGAGGCACGTGAAAAAGTTCACCACGCTGCGACCATTGCCGGTATGGCATTTGCCAATGCATTTTTGGGTGTATGCCATTCAATGGCGCATAAGCTCGGGGCACGTTTCCACGTTCCGCACGGTATTGCCAATGCTTTGCTGATTTGTCAAGTCATACGCTATAATGCGACCGATTGCCCGATTAAGCAGGCGACTTTCCCGCAATATCGTTTCCCGAACACCAAAGCGGCGTATGCGGCATTTGCCCGCGGTATTGGCTTAAGCGGTAAAACCGATGATGAAGCGGTTGAAAATCTGATTAAGGCTCTTCAGGAAATGAAGAAAAAACTCAACATTGCACCGTCTATCAAAGAATGGGGTGTTGCTGAAAAGGATTGGGAAGAAGCAATGAAAGATTTGCCGGAATTGGCATTTGACGATCAATGCACATCGGCCAATCCGCGCTATCCTCTGTTTAAGGAGATTGAACAAATGTATCGTTACGCTTATGAAGGCGTTGATAAGTTTGAGCTTTAAGCGGTACGGAACAAAAAACAAAAACGGGGCAGGGAAACTTGCCCCGTTTGGTTATATTTAATCTCATATTGTTACGTGCTGTCTAAAAACACGGTCATTTTTGCGCAAGCGAGAATCTCATTCGGCGCTGTGCAGCCTCGGACGCATAATGAAGCGGCAATATCATAAATTCAAATCATAAAAATTATGCAAAAGATTATTATAAAAATATTGACAAAATGAAATAAAGGCGATATACTGACTGTACTTATTAAAGAATTAGGGATGATTTTATGTTTATTTTTAGGTCTGGTTTTTGAGTTCTGCTCGGATTCCGGTTTATGAATAAGTGTGAAAGATTCTTTATTTCCGCAGTGAGTGTTGTTTCGGATAAGCTTTAGAGCTTTGTTTCTACGGAACAACGAACAAATTTATTCATATCCCGATCGGAAACTAGGGTGCCAAAATTTTTACAACTATGGCAAAGAATTTCAAAAACAAGGTGTTAGCAAGTATTGTTAAGGTATTTGTCGGTATTCTAGGGCAGATTGCAGTTGTGCTCTGCGCAGCTCTGTGCCTGATTGCATTATTAACCAGTCCGCTGTGGATGCCTTTCTATGCAATTCGTGACGCGGAGGGGTGTGCAATTAACCTCTTCTCAAAACCAGATGAATCGCAGGGGGAGGAGATGGAGAACTTAGGCCGGTGCGGTCGTTACTGTATATATATAATATACGCATTGATGGTTGTTCTGCGGTGGATTTATCTGCCGTTCATCAACCTTTTTCCGATGAAGTACCGAAAGGAGTACATTCTGAGAGCCGGAAAGCCTTTGAGTAAGTATTCCGTCAAGACGCAGGTAGCCTATTATCTGTCGTGTAATGACGAGAAAAAGCGCGAACTTCTGCGTTCTGTCGACTTCTCGGAGCAGGCAAAGGCTACAGTCTGGCAGATGCCAAACGAAAAAGCAAATTTCATTGCTCTCGGTGAGAAGTTGTCAGTCGACTGTTTGGCAGATTTGCTGGGTGAAGGGTGCAATGCCCTGCTGAAGCAATATTTTCACAGCTATACGCCCGATAAAGAGGTGCGTAATATGCTGTTAAGGTATGCCAATGCCGGCAATGCGTCAGCAATACAGTTGCTGCTCAATCTGATTAAGCAGCAACGCCCGGATAAAGATTTCTTGGGGCATTTGCTCAATATCAAGAATGAGCGCTTCAAAGAAAATCTCACGGAAGTGATAGACAGGTATGCGGATTTGGATGCAGTCAATTTTTGCACCCAAGATACCGGTGTCGAAGATCCGGAAGAACAGCAAAATATTGTTGCTGAGCGCTGGACCAACTTCTGCAAGAATAAGCACGATATTTCGGTTGCTGCCCAGAAAGAAATGGGTTATGCCCAGTATCTGGTTTTTGCCGAAACCGGTCACTCGCTTAAGTATTCTGCATTGCAGCACTTGTGTCTGCACGTGAGCAATCCGGAATATCTGAAGGCCGTGATTGAAAACGAGTTTGAGAATATCCAAGCAAGCTTGCAGACGGCTCTGAAATCGGAATATTGGCGGTACAGTGTGTATCTTGCCGTCAAAGAAGCCGGCAAGAAACCTGCAGCGTAACCTCGTAATAAAAAAGAATCTCTTATCCCGAGCGGATAAGGGATTCTTTTTTTTGCCTCAAATGAAAAAATTGTAGATTATTTTAATGTAAATGTGGCGGATTAAAATCAGTCATATTATATTATCGGCGAAGGATTATAAAAGGAGAAAGATTTTGATTTTCGGCATAATCGCCATTGTTTTCGCATTTGCGGCAGATCAGTTGAGTAAGTATCTGCTTGCTTCGGCTATGGCAACGGGAGAAACGATTGCTTATGGGGATTATTTTAATTTGGTGAAAGTTTGGAATACAGGTGTCAGCTTTTCGATGTTTAACAATCACGGCGATGCGGGACGTTTTGCGCTCTGTGCACTCTCTTTGACGGTATGTGCGTTTTTACTGCATTGGATGTACAGAGAAAAAAATAAGCTGAAGATTATAGCACTGGGGCTGATTATCGGCGGTGCGCTCGGCAATGTGGCAGACCGCATACGTTTGGGAGCGGTGCTCGATTTTTTGGATTTTCATATCGGCGGATATCATTGGCCGGCGTTTAATCTGGCCGACAGTTTTATTTGTATCGGTGCCGGTATTTTGATTGTTTCGGAATTATATAATGCACAAAAGAAAGGAATACGGGAAAAATGAAAAAAGTGTATGTTATTTTTGCCGCGGTTGCGGTTTTATCCTTAAGCGCTTGCGGTTGGACCAAGAAATCTCTCGGATTGGCGAAAACAGGACCTGATGAAACATTGGTACAAACAAACCGTCCGCTGATTTTGCCGCCGGAATATGAAACGCGCCCGCTCAAGAATTTGGTGAAGGCGGAATCGGAAGATGAAAATGCGGATTCGGAAAGTGATGAAACCGAAGATTATAATGAATAAGTTTTTATTAGGCCTGATTTTCTGCTGTTTGGCGACAACCGCAACTGCAAAAATTTTCAATGCCGAAGAATTTACATTGGACAACGGTTTGCGTGTTGTCGTGGTGGAAAATCACAAAGCACCGCTTATCAAGCAAATGTTGTGGTATCAGGTCGGTGCGGTTGATGAGTTTCGCGGACACGGCGGCAGTGCGCATCTTTTGGAACATCTTTTGTTTCGCGGCACGGCTAAAGTCAGCGGTGATGAATTTAATCGGATTATGGAAAAAAACGGCGCTGTTTCAAATGCGTTTACAAGCTATGATGTAACGGTATTTCATCAATTTGCCGATGTCAGCAGATTGGAAGTTTTGATGGCACTTGAAGCCGACCGTATGCAGAACCTTAAAATCAGCGAAGATGATTTTGAAGCGGAGCGTAAAATTGTGTTTCAGGAACGTAAACAGGTGGTGGAAAACAATCCGTCATCACCGTTTGCCGAGCGTATGCGGCAAATGATGTGGGGCACATCGCCTTACGGTCAGCCGATTACCGGTTTGCCGGAAGAAATTACTGCGCTGAAATATGCCGATACAATGGATTTCTACCATAAATATTATACGCCGAACAATGCGATTTTGGTGCTTTCGGGCGATACAGATGCGGCAACGGTGCGACCATTGGTCGAAAAATATTACGGCAAACTTAAAAAACGGCCGGTTGAGCGTGATGAGCAGTCTCCTCTCTCGGAAGATATTCATCAAACGCTGCAGATGAGTTTGCCGCATATTGCCACGCCGCGTGTATCACGTTCGTTTATGTTGCCGCCGCGAACAGAACTGAATGATATGATTTATGCCTATGATATTTTGTCGGAGTTTTTGGGAGGCGGCGAAACGGCAGAACTTTATCGTGATTTGGTCTTAAAAAAACGTGTTGCCGTCAGTGCCGGCGCCGGTTATAACTATATGACGCGTTCAAATACCGTGTTCAGTATCTCAATGACACCGAATACGGAAAAGCCTTTTGTGCCGGAAACGGGGGTGCAGATGCTTAATCAGGCATTATTGCGGGCGAAATATGCTTTAACCGAAAAACGTCTGGCGCAAATCAAACGCAAGATTTCGGCAAATATGGTGTATCTCAACGACAATCCGCAAACCGCAGCCAACTGGATCGGTTATATGCTTTCAATGGGGTTTGAGCTGGAAGATGTGCAGAATTATGAAGAAAAAATCAACGCCGTGACGCTTGAGAGCGTGCAAAAGGCATTTGATGATTTGCTGAAAGCTTCGGATATGACGGCAGTTTTACTGCCTTTGGAGCAAACAAACGGAGAGAATAATGCAGAATAAGTTCGCTAAATATGTGTTATATGCGCTGATTGTCGGGATATTCGGCTTATTTGCGTGGGGAATCTATCGATGCCATTCTCGGATAGATGCCGATAGAATTTTGGCGCGCTCGATTTTGAAAGACAGGACTTTTGCCTCAACGGTACAGCAAATTGAAGCAGACGGAATAAAAGCATATTTATTGGAAGAACATTCCAACCCGATTATTGCCGTGAGTTTTGCGTTTGAAAAAGCCGGTTCGGCATACGAGGCGGAAAATAAGCAGGGGCTGACTTTATTGCTGACGGATATGCTTTTAAACGGCGCAGGTGAATATGATGCACTGCAATTCAAGGATATCAGTGAAGAATACGGCGTGCAAATCGGTTTCAGCGCCGGCGCGGATGATATCAGCGGTTTTTTGCAAATGCCGACTGCCAACAAAAATATGGCGATAAAATTACTGACATCTGTGTTGTATAAACCTTATTTTACGTACGATTATATCGGGCTGACAAAAAATCAGATGCAGACGGCTCTGCGTAATCAAAAAGAACGTCCGAACGGTATTTTGGCTGATAAATTTGCCGAAATTATGTTTGCCGGGCACCCTTATGCACGGCCGGCAATCGGCACGGCGGAGACGATTAACGGTTTGAACAGAGCGGATTTGGTTTCTTTTATGCGTACGCATTTTACCAAAAGAAATATAATTATCGGTATAGCCGGTGATATTTCTGCCGACGAGGCAAAACAGCTGATTATTGACCTGTTTGGACGTTTGCCGGAACAATTTGAGCAAGAGCGAATTGCCGAAGTTGATTTGAATACAACCGGCGCCGTGCATTACATAGCACATGATTCGCCGCAAACAATAACGCGGTTTGTGACAAAGGGAACGCATCGCAACAGCAGCGATTTTTATCCGCTTTATTTGGCAAATTACATTTTCGGTGATTCCGGATTAAATTCAAAAATTTCTAAAGTGGTACGGGAAAAAGAGGGCTTAACTTACGGAATTTACACGTATATGACTTCAAAAGATACGTCGGCTTTGCTGTCCGGCGGCTATTCGTCAACCCCCGAAAATTTTGAAAAAGCAAAAGAACTTCTGTTGCAGGAATGGCAAAAAATGGCTCAAACCGGTGTATCGTTGTCGGAGTTGCAGCAAGCCAAAAATGCTTTGATTGCATCGCATAATCTGCGTTTTGCTTCCATCGGCGGAATTGCCGAAATGCTGGTGGCGATGCAACAATATGACTTAGGGGCTGATTTTTTGGAAAAAAGAAATGACTATGTGCGTGCGGTTACTTTGGATGAAGTAAATGCCGCCGCAAAAAAATATTTTGGAAATGTTCCGGATTTTGTAATTGTCGGAACAAAAGATTCGGATAAATAGGAGGAAAGAAAAAATGTTCGGCAGAACAAAAACAAAAGCGTGGAAAAATTTGGAGAATATTTATAAGCGTTTTAACGATACGCAAATAAAAGATTTGTTTGCCGCCGATCCGAAACGCGGCGAACTTTATACGGAACAGCTTGAAACAATGCTGGTGGATTATTCCAAAAACCGGATTGATGACAATGTGCTTGAGGCGTTGTTTGAGCTTGCACGCGAACGCGGATTAAAAGAAAAAATAAACGATATGTTCAGCGGCAAAAGAATCAATATAACCGAAAATCGTGCGGTGTTGCATATTGCCTTGCGCAACCGTGCCAATACGCCGATTTATGTTGACGGTCGTGATGTGATGCCGAAGATTAACGAAACACTTGAAAAGGTGAAAGATTTTTCCGAAGCAGTGCGTTTGGGGCGCTTTACCGGTTACACCGGTAAAAAACTGACGAGCATTGTCAATATCGGTATCGGCGGTTCGGATTTGGGACCGTTTATGGCGTGCGAAGCATTGCGTCATTATTGGGCAAAAGACATAAGTTGCTATTTTATTTCCAATATAGACGGCACCGATTGTGCCGAAGTTTTGAACAAAGTCAATCCGGAAACAACGTTGTTTATCGTGGCGTCCAAAACTTTTACAACAATTGAAACCCTGACCAATGCGCGCACTTGCCGCAAATGGTTGGCAGATGCTCTGGGTGAACACGCGGTAGCCAAGCATTTTATCGCACTTTCCACCAACAAAGAAGAAGTTGAAAAATTCGGCATCAATCCGGATAATATGTTTGCTTTTTGGGATTTTGTCGGCGGCCGTTATTCTATGTGGTCGGCCATCGGTATGATTATTGCCATTGCGGTCGGCTATAAAAATTTTGAACGTATGCTTGAAGGTGCGTTTATAATGGACGAACACTTTAAAAACACCGAGTTTGAACATAATATTCCGGTAATTTTGGCACTTATCGGAATATGGTACAACAATTTTTACGGTATACATCGCTACGGAGTGATTCCGTACGATCGGTATTTGCAATACCTGCCGGCGTATTTGCAGCAGCTTGATATGGAGAGTAACGGCAAATCGGTAACATTGGACAACAAATACGTTGATTATGCAACCGGACCGGTACTTTTCGGCGGTGCGGGAACAAACGTTCAGCACTCGTTTTTCCAGCTTTTGCATCAGGGAACGGATATTGTACCGATTGATTTGATTGTGCCGGCAATTTCGCATAATGAAATCGGGGCGCACCATCAAATTCTGTTGGCAAACGTGTTGGCACAAAGTGAAGCTTTGATGCGCGGCAAAACCGAAGAAGAAGTTGTAGCGGAAATGGAAACGGCAGGCAAATCACAGGCAGAAATCAACCGTATGAAAAAGTACAAAAGCTTTTCCGGCAATCGTCCGACAAATACGATTGTTCTGAAAAAGGTTGATCCGTTTACGCTCGGTATGCTGGTGGCGATGTATGAGCATAAAGTGTTTGTACAAGGCGTAATTTGGAATGTTAATTCATTTGACCAGTTCGGTGTTGAACTCGGTAAAAAATTGGCGCTAAATATTTTGCCGGAATTGCAGGGAACGGCGCATAATGTGATACACGACAGTTCAACTGCGGCTCTGATTAAACATATCAAAAAAATCCGTAAATAAAGGAAACTGCTATGGCTATTCGCGTTTTACCGTCAAATCTTGTCAACCAAATTGCCGCCGGCGAAGTAATCGAGCGTCCGGCATCGGTGTTGAAAGAGTTGGTGGAAAATGCGATTGATGCCGGTGCGCACAAAATCGAAATTACATTGACCGGCGGCGGTAAAAATATGCTTTCCGTTGCTGATGACGGCTCGGGTATGACGGCGGAAGAACTGGATTTGGCGGTGGAACGGCACGCAACCTCAAAATTGCCGGACGATGATTTGTTTGATATCAATTTTTTGGGTTTTCGCGGTGAGGCTTTGCCGTCTATCGGTTCGGTTGCAAAATTGACGATAACTTCGCGCAAACAAGGCAGTGCGGAAGGTTACAAAATCAGCGTGGACGGTGGCCGAAAAGGTGCTGTTGAACCCGCGGCAATCGGCAGCGGTACACGGATTGAAGTGCGTGATTTGTTTTATACCACGCCGGCGCGTCTTAAGTTTTTGAAGGCAGATTCCGCCGAGGCGGCACAGTGTATTGATATGTTGCAACGCATTGCGCTTGCCAATCCGCATATTGCATTTTATCTTTATGCCGACGGCAAGAAAAAACTGGCTCTGTCTGCGTGTGACGGTGCTCTGCCGGAGGCACGGCGGCAGCGTGTTGCCGATGTTATGGGAACGGAGTTTAAAGAAAATTCGGTGCCGATTACGGCGCAGAACGAATTTTGCGATATCAGCGGTTTTGTCGGTTTACCGACCTATCATAAGGCTAATTCGCTTTCGGAGTTTTTGTTTGTGAATAATCGTCCGGTGCGCGATAAGTTGATTTTAGGCGCCATTAAAGGTGCGTATCAGGATATGATGATGTCCGGTCGTTATCCGGTTTGTGCCGTTTTTATTCGGGTTAATCCGCGCTATGTTGACGTTAATGTTCACCCGACCAAAGCGGAAGTTCGTTTTTATGACAACGGTGCCGTACGCGGTTTGCTTGTCGGGTCAATCCGCAATGCGTTGAGTACAGGTAGTCAACACAGTGCCGATACAGGCAGTTTGGAACATCTTTTGACACAGCAAATTATCGCTCAAACCGAACACTTAAAATCCATCTCGGTAGGCGGTCCCCGCGTTGTGCACGATTCCGTACGGGAATTACCGCATTTTCAAATGCCGCTCGGCGGCAATGCGCCACGGCATCGTTCGACGCCGGAAATAAATCTGCCTCAGCTTGAGCGCGAATACTCTGTGCGTGTGGCTGAAGAACCGTTGCCGCAAACGGTGGAACAGGTCGGCGAACTCGGTCTGGCAAAAGCACAGTTTCATAACACTTATATTATCTCGCAAACTGCGGACAGTATCATTATTATCGATCAACACGCGGCACACGAACGCATAACGATGGAACATCTCAAACAAAGTATGGCAAAACACGAACGCGTGCCGGCGCAAATGTTGCTTATTCCCGAAGTAGTGGATCTTTCTGCACTTGAAAAAGAAAATATTTTGGAATATGCCGACACTTTGTCTTCTCTCGGTCTGTCAGTCGAAGAATTCGGCACATCGGCAGTCTTGGTCCGTTCAATTCCGGCACTTTTGGGAGATACCGACATTAAAAAGCTGATTAAAGATTTGTCGGCCGAAATTTCCGAATGGGGCAACGCTTTTGCTCTGACCGACAAAATACATCATATTTGTGCCACTATTGCCTGCCACGGTTCGGTGCGGGCGGGGCGTGCGCTCAACATCGAAGAAATGAACCGCCTTTTGCGTGATATGGAAAAAACCGAACATTCGGGACAATGCAACCACGGTCGTCCGACCTACATAAAAATTAAGCTCGAGGATATAGAGAAGCTTTTTGAACGACGCTAAAGGTAAAAATCCGTATAATGGGTAACTACTTGGGAAATTTCTCCTCGTGTACTGTTTGTGTACACGTCGTCGCAATTCCCCTTCGTATTTACCGCATTCTACGGATTTTTATATGTTTTTTTATGTGGTTGTCTATATACTGTTTGTGTACACGTCGTCGCAATTCC
>JAFVBL010000037.1 GCA_017479985.1 Alphaproteobacteria bacterium
AGAATTTTCCCTTCGGGGCATTTTGGACCGCAAACGGTTCAAAATGTTTGCTGATTTATTACAGCAAGCAACGAATGATAATGCATTAACAATCACAACCAACGTAACCACAATCGCAGCATAAGGAGAACACAAAATGTTGAAATTAACTAAAACAGGTATCGGACTTTTAACACGACAATACAGAAGTGTATTACATAAGTGTTTTCTTATAAACATAGGTGCGTGGATAACGAGTGCATTCCAAAATATCGCTAACACGATTTCTTCTGTTGGTGGTGCTGTCAGGGAATTTGCAAACAACTTTATCGCCGCGATAAAGTTGCCGGCGGAGCCGTTTGCCTCGCTGTTTGGCGAGGGCACATTGAACACGTTCAATGTGTTGGATGATTCATTTGTAAAACATCTGTATGAGAAGGTGGTGGTTAGTTATTTAGGGAGCTCTGCAAAACGTGTTATAAGTAAGAAGCTTTTGATGTCGACGGCGATGATTCCTGTTTTGGTATTGGGTGCGGCGATAATGACACCGAATGAGGCGAAAGCTAATATTGTTTGTAGAAACAGATACACTGGTGTGATCTCTACATTTTCAGGAACAGGAGCAGGCTGCACTTCTTCTAGTGAGGATATTATATATACAGACGACGGCACCTACGGTAATAGTTCGGGGTTGGCTGTGCTTAAGTATGAAAGCGCGGGTGTCGGGACTCTAGTGGGCTATTTAACTTCCGACGGAATACAAAAGGTGTCAAATTGGGATATAAATACATTATACGCACAGTACATATATATACAAGGTACATCTGTTGCTACACAAACTTGGGTGAATAATCAAGGCTTTCTGAAATCTGCTGACCTTTCTGGTTATATTACCGAATCGGATCTGTCGGGATATTTAACGGACACCTACATTAAAGTAACGGCAGCTCCTACCGACAATAGCCCAGCCCACATATATAACGCTGATGGTTCTGTCGCTATTGGAACCCTCGCAGGTGTATATGCGGATTATTCAGTTGCATTAGGTGAGGCAGCGAATGCGTATCAAGAGGGGACGACCGCATTAGGTACCGGAGCAAACGCGGGCGGTTACGGCTCAGTGGCTTTGGGGGCAGGTTCGGTGGCTAGTGAAGTCTATGTTGTCTCCGTCGGTAGTGGGCATTCTGGTGATGGCCATCAATATCGCCGCATCGTCAATGTGGCAAATGGTACTGCCGACCACGATGCGGTGAACTACGGTCAAATCAAGAACTTTGTTACCGCCTCAACCAATGCCCTTACTAACTATTATACGAAGTTAGATTCGGAGGAAATGCAGAATAAGACACGTCATTGTTAAGAATAACGGTGTAAAAATACAAGACCGAAACATAGTGTTAATGCGTTTTACTTATCCGATGCGATACGCATCATTTTGATTTCTGCTGCATATCCGGCTAAATCATTCGGTGTTTCCAAAATCATAGGCAAGTCTTTTACCGCCTGATGTCGCACAAAACGTTCAAGTGCAAACTGACCGATTGCGCCTTCGCCGATTTTTGCGTGACGATCTTTGTTTGATGCATACGGCATCAGACTGTCGTTGAGGTGTATGGCTTTCAAATAGGGAAACCCGATGATTTTTTCAAATTCCGCAAACACGCCGTCAAGGTTGTTGACAATATCGTAACCGGCGGCAAAAATGTGACAAGTATCCAAGCATATGCCTATCTTTTGCTTGAGCTTGACACCATCAATAATCGCCGCCAATTCTTCAAAACTGCGTCCGACTTCCGAGCCTTTACCTGACATTGTTTCAAGTAAAACAGTTGTTGTTTGTTCTTCAGTCAACAATTTATTCAGCAAATCAATTATCATTGCAATGGCTTTATCTGCTCCTTGTCCGACGTGCGAACCGGGATGAAAATTATAATAGTTATGCGGCACAAATTCCATTCTGTGTAAATCATCGGCAAAAACCATTTCGGCAAACTCTTGCGTTTGCGGATTATCCGAACATATATTTAACGTATAAGGTGCGTGTGCAATAATTTTCGCGAAAGAGTTTTCTTTAGCAAATACATTGAACTTTTTGACATCTGCCTCATCAATATCTTTAGCCCTGCCGCCCTGCGGATTGCGTGTGAAAAATTGAAACGTATCCGCACCGATTGAAGCCGCTTCTTTGGCGATATGCATAAAACCTTTTGAAATTGAGAGATGACAACCGATGTGCAACATAACTTTTCCTTTCCTTTCCTTTATTCGAAAATATTGTAGGCAAAAATAAAAATTTATCAAGACATAAAAAATATTCTTGCAATTTTGACAAAAAATACATATAATGATTTCAGAAACCAAATTAGTATTATATGAATGATGAGTTGAAAGCACTGGTCTGGCAAGTATGCCGATACCTGAAATCCGATTTTCTGAAAAAACTTTCCGATGACGAATTGACCTCCTTGTTTCAACAAGTATTCGGTTTGCAAATGATTATGCAAAATGTTGATTCCGAGCCGGTTGAACAGCAGGTTGTCGCCGAAAGTGTTCGCCAAACGATTGCTGAAATCCGTCGTCGCGGACTGCGTATAAGGTCGCTGCCGATTGAGGTTGTGATAAATGCCAACGGGGAGTTTGTCAAAGGCAAAGATGAACTGCGCTACACTTTCAGCCTGTTGAGTTTTGACAATATGATGGAATTTATCGATTCTGTTCTGTCTCAGCCGCTGAATGATGCGCAACGCAAGGCTCTTCTGGATTTGGCGTATGAAAAAGTTTATGCCGACAGCGCAAATTAAGAAAAAGGTCTTCCGAATTTTGTTTCGGAAGACCTTTTTGCCATATAGATTCGGTTGCTAGAAGAAACCCACCTATTTTTTGGACTTTTCGGACTTTATATTTGCGATAATATTGCCGATTTCTTTTTCACCTTTTTTAATCCACTTCGGTGTTTTGACTTTTTCTAAATGAGATTCGACCCCTATGTTTTCAAGCGTTCTATCCACGGCTTTTGCAATTTTGCGACGTGCCTTGGACAGCGGATTGTTACTCAGCACCATATCTTCAAGAATTACCTCTTTCCGTGCCTGCCGAAGGGCTATACCGATTCTTGTATCTTGTTGTTCCATTTCTTTATAAAACTTCAAATACGCGTCGACGGACATAAAAACATCTCTGCCGTCCTGATCTTTATACGGCTCATCGTCAGAACGAAAATTCATACCGGTATCGGCATCATACATTTTCATAAATTTCATCATTTGAAAAGACGTCAATTTTCCGTCTTCAAAAACCGGAATACCGTAATAAAATTCTCTGAAACCGTTTTTAACTTTCACACTGTAGTCCGTTTTATCTCGCCGATGCGTTTCAAAATCTTCGATAAAACGCTTTTTCTCAAGTTGTTCCAAGATTTCTTTTGCTTGTTCGTATTCGCTTTGTTTATCCATAATTTTATGCTTTCAAATAACTTTACTTAATTGATTTTACACTACAACCGGATAAATATCAAATATTTTTTGATGCTGTATTTTTGCAATTTTCAACACATCATACATAAAAAACTCTCCGCTGCGGGAGAGTTTTTCGATTGGTGCCCTGAAGAAGACTCGAACTTCCACTGCCTGAGGCAACATGCACCTGAAGCATGCGCGTCTACCAATTCCGCCACCAGGGCAAGGTTACCAGAGCAATGTATAATCATTTTTTTATGCGCTGTCAATATTTTTATTCCATATTTCGCAAAATTTTACTCAAACTATTGATAATTTTAAAAATGCCTTCATATATTCAATTTTGCACTGGCGTAATTTGTACAAATAGAAATGATGTTTTTAAAAGTTAACATTATCTCAAATATTATTGTTTTTTATATAAATATATGCTAATAGGGAAGAAGATATATATATTAAAAAATTGAAGATAAATTTCATCGGGAGTGATATCAATGAGGCAAAAAATTTTACAAGATATCAAGCAAGACTATTATCAACAGAATTATTCAAATGACGGACAGCGTTTTATTGCTTGGTATTTGAGAAATATATATGGACTAAATACTATCGAGGCAAAAGATTGTATTACTGATGGTGCAAATGACAAGCAAATTGATGCCGTGTATATTGATAATCAAGACTCTACGATTTATATAATACAAGGAAAATTTTATGGGGCAAATGAAGTAAATGCAGAGCCCCTAAGAGAAGTTGTAAGTTCTTGGATGCAGATTAAAAATCTCGAACATTTACAAGAGAATGCTAATTCAAAGCTTGTAATTAAAATCAATGAAATAAGCAGAGCATTAGAGGATGATTACGAAATTTGTTTTGAGTTTATCACGACCTCAAAATTGACCCAACAAGCAGATGCTGATTTTGAGGTATTCAGGAAATTTATCTCTGACACTGAGGATATAAATGCCTCTTTTGTTGTTGTAGATGATGAAATGCTACAGGCAAAATATGATGCGGCATTAAATAAAACAAATAGCTATATTAACTTTGATTTTACTATTGAACCAGATAAATGTATGCAAATGGAATTAAATGGCATTAAAACTATATTAGTTGCAATTCCGTTAAAGGAATGTGTAAATATCCCTGGTATAAAAGATGGTAGACTGTTTAGAAAAAATGTACGACAGTCATTGGGAAAAAGTAACAAGGTTAATAAAGGTATAGCAAGAACAATAAAAAACGATTCTGAAGATTTTTTCTTTTATCATAATGGTATTACAGCAATATGCCATAGTATAAACCTTGACGGTACACGCCTATCTGTTAAAGATCTAAATATTGTTAATGGATGCCAAAGTTTAAGTACAATATTTGGTTGCGGTGAAACGGCAAAAAAATCTAATGGTTATATATTGTTTAAGTTTTATGAAATAGCAGATAATTCAAAGGCAGATAATATAACAAATAGCACAAACAGTCAGAGTGCCGTTAAAGCACGTGATATGAGGAGCAATGACAAGATTGTTCTTAGTATGAAAAAGACTTATGAACAGGCATATACAGACGGGTATCTTATTACTAAACGTGGAGAAGTAATTGATAATGCCAAATATAATATGCTTTATGTTAATGAATTGACAGCATTGGGAAAAGAACTAATCGCATGGCATAGCCAACGACCTAACCTGAGTTACGGTGAAACAAGGATTTTTGATACATATTTTAGCCAACTATTTCATAAAGATTATAAAGCCGAAGATATGCAGGCATTAAAGGAAATGTTTGAGGCAATCATTAAATTATGGGAACCAACTAATCCTATGGGAATAAATGAAGCGTTGTTAGCAATGAAGGCTTATGCTCCCTTTCATCAATTGTATGCTATTAGTGCATTAGCCAATGAAGTAAATAAAAAAGTAGATAAAATTCCAAGTCCATCAAAAGTATATAAGCAGTTAGTTGACGCAGGTATGTTTGAAAGTGTACTTGAGTTAACAGGAAATATACTTAATACAGCTTTTGAGACAGTAAATGAAAATTCCTATGAGGCCGGAAAGGTATTTGTACCTCAAAATTGGATAAAGAGCAAAGCATCTGTAAGAGCAATTAACGATAATATAAAAAGTCAAATGACCGCATTAAAAATGGTAGTGGGAGGTAAGGAACTGATTCATAATTTATCAACTTGTTTGACATTAACTGAGAATGATTATGCTGATAGATATAGTGCCGATTAATGATTAGAAAGATTATAACCTCTATATTAGGTAATATACAATAAAAATAATTTGAGGTTGCCTAACACTGTGGATTTATTTTTTAAAACAAACTCGCTACATCATAAATTCCGTAAGCGTCGGCTAAGAGTGCCGCGCCCAAAATTATGCGATACAACGCAAACGGCAAAAAGCTCCATTTTTTCAGCCACTGCATTAAAAAATAAATTGCCAGCATAGAAAAAACAAATGAATAACCGACAGCATTCAAGGCCTCCGTAATGTGTACAATATCACCCTCTGCCCAAAGCTGATAACCGGACAGCAGGCCGGCGGCCAATATAGCCGGAATTGCCAACAACATAGAAAATGTTGCCGCTTCACGCCGTTCCATTCCCAAAAAACGCGCCATTGTAATGGTAACACCTGAACGACTTGTTCCCGGTAGCAAAGCCAAGCATTGTGCCAAGCCGATAAGTATTGCGTCCTTAAATTCCAACATTTTAATTTTGCGTGCCGTCAATGCCAAACTGTCTATCACCCATAGCAATATACCGTAAAGCAAGATATTCCAACCGATAAGTTTTGTGTTGCGTAACCAATCCGTGCCATAATATTTGAGGGCCGCACCGGCAAATATAATCGGCAATGTCGCCCATATCAGCAAATAAAAAAGCTGACATCCATCGTTTTTGAAATTCGGCATAAATCTGCATTTCCACACACCTTTGGCAATTTCCCACAGTGTCGGCGCAAAATAAATCATTACGGCAATAATCGAGCCGATGTGCAATGCCACATCCATCGCCAAACCCTGATCCGGAAAGGCCGTAAACTTAGAAAACAGAATCAGGTGTCCGCTTGAACTGACCGGTAAAAACTCGGTTATTCCCTGCAACAGTGAAAGTAAAATAATCTGTATATTACTCATTTTCTGCTTTATCTCCCATATAATCTCCCGTTATTTTGCGGCAGGATTTTTGATTGATGTCTAAAAGCGAATGCGGGCGAAAACGCACATTGTTCAGCGAGGCGCCCCAGTGTAAATGTGGTCCTGTGGCACGTCCCGTCTTACCGACCAAGCCGATAACATCACCTTGTCGGACAACATCGCCTTCTTGAACCTTCGCCTCTTTAAGATGCGCATAAATCGTTTGCAGTCCCTGACCGTGGTCTAGAATAACCATATTACCGGTATAAAAATAATCTGTGCCGCTCAAAATAACTTTACCGTCACCCGACGCCTTGACCGGTGTGCCTTCCGGTGCAGCAATATCGGTGCCGGTGTGCGGATTTTTCGGCGTGCCGTTAAAAATACGCTGATTGCCGAAATTACCGCTGATACGGCCCTCTACCGGCAAAATAAAACCTTTGCGCCATGCATCACCGGTTTCAAAATGCGTCACTGAGCGTCCGACATCTTTTTGCTCACGTTTTATCTCTTTTAAGTCTGCCGCAGCAGTCGGAGTCACCTTTGATTGTGCCACACCGTCAATTCGTTGAATATCCCATTTTGTCGGCTCTATTGCAATTTCATAGTGTGTCATATAATCTGTTTTCGGCACCGAATCAAATTTGATTATTTTCGGCGCATCTCGATGCAAGGCCGCTAAAAAAATACCGTCAGCCGTCGGTTGATAATTTTTTTTGCCGAGATTGTTTTCAATAGTGATTCTCTTTGCATTTGCGTCTTTTATTAAAATCAATTCGCCTTGCCGCAAATCACCGCAAATTTCAATTGTTTCCGCTTGAGCCGTCATTGCCCAAAACATCAAACCGTAAATCATCAAATAACTCGCCTTGAACCGCATAACTTTTCTCCGTCACTCTGGCTTTGATTATTCCGTCAGCGAAACGAATATGTAAGTTTTGCGATTTTTTTGCGGTCATCGTGTCATACACGGTTTGAAAATCACTGTCGGAAATCCAAGCAAATCCGCGTTTTAAGACCGAGTTAATCGAAACAGATTCTAAGCGTAATGCCAAGTTTTTCAAACTCTCATTTTTCGTTTCGATTAAATTTGTAATATAAAAAGGTTTCAAATTCGTCAATTTTAAACAATTATTTTTATCTTTGAGCAAATTTTCAAATGCAATTTTCAGGCGCTCGCTTCGGTCATCTATTTTTTGCTGATTTTCCTGCACAATTTGCCCTAACGACGGTATTCCCCGCCCCAAGGCTTCAACATACTGTTTCAGTTCGTTCAAACGACGGTGCATCACATTTTTCAAACGCAAATCAGTTGTCAATAAACTGTTGTAAATCTCACTCTTGACCGGCACGGCAAACTCTGCTGCTCCCGTAGGAGTCGGCGCACGCACATCGGCAACATAGTCAATCAGCATTGTATCCGTTTCGTGTCCGACGGCGGATATCAGCGGGATTTGAGAATCATATACCGCACGCACCACAATTTCTTCGTTAAACGGCCATAAATCTTCCAAACTGCCGCCGCCGCGCGCCACAATCAACACATCGGGACGATACGGCGAACCTTCGGGCTGAGCATTAAATCCTTTAATTGCCGCAGCAATTTTTTCTGCCGCACCTTCACCCTGAACTGCGGTCGGCCACACCAAAATCCGACACGGGAAACGGTCGCGGATACGGTGAATAATGTCGCGAATAACCGCACCGGTCGGACTGGTCACCACCCCGATGGTTTGCGGCAAGTACGGGATTTTCTTTTTGTGTACGGCATCAAATAAGCCCTCTTTAAGAAATTTTTGTTTGCGTTCTTCCAACAATTTCAAAAGTGCACCCTGACCGGCAATTTCAAGCTTTTCTATCACCAGCTGATACGACGAACGACCGTTGAAAGTGGTAATTCTGCCGGTTGCCACCACCTCGATACCGTCTTCTATTTTGACGGTCAAAGAGTTTGCCACGCCGCGCCAACACACGGCCGACAACAAAGAATTTTCATCTTTCAGCGATAAATACCAATGACCGGAATCGGCACGTTTGGCGCCGAAAATCTCACCTTTGACACGTACGGAAGCAAACGAAGTTTCCACCAATTGCTTAATTGCAAAGGAAATTTCGCTGACCGTATATTCTGTTTTTTGTGCCAATAAATCCAACATAGGTTTCATCATATACCGCTTTAACAAATAATCAACCGTGATATCAGCTTAATCCCCAACACTTATATTTCGCTGAAATTTATGTTAATATGTTTTTGAAATTACTTGAAAATTTTTCGGGGGGGGGTAGACTGCATTGTAAATAAAAGGACTGATGAATGAAAGCAAAACTTAAAGTTTCCGTTATTATCCCCGTCTACAACGTTGAGAAATATCTGCGGCAGTGTTTGGACAGTATTGTGAATCAGACATTGCGTGAGATTGAAATTATCTGCATCAACGATGGCTCGACCGATTCTTCATTGCAAATTTTGGAAGAATATGCCGCCAAAGACGAGCGCATTATTGTCTTGTCGCAGGAAAATAAAGGTGTTTCGGCAGCGCGCAACAAAGGGCTGAAAATTGCTCGTGCACCGTATGTTTATTTTGTTGATTCCGATGATTGGATTGATTTGAGTTGTTTGGAAAAGCTATATGCGAAAATGCTGGAAACAAAGGCCGATATTTGTCCGCTCGGGATTTGGGCGTATGATAACACTTTGAAAAAAATTGAAAACAATCATTATTTCGATATGACTTGCTTTCAAAACAGACCTTCCGAAATTTGTCGTTGGCCGGATATTAAATCTGTAATTTTCCGGCGTTGGGGACCGTTTTTCCAAGGATGCAGAACAGAATTTTTGCGGCAGCACAATATATTGTTTCCGGACAGGGTAAAATATGAAGATGTGATGTTTCATATAAAGTCAATGATTTTAGCAGAAAAAATAGCTTTTTGTGATGAGAATCTTGCATACTATCGCCGCAATCGGCCGCAATCGATAATGGAACTCAGCAAAAATGATGATATGGTTTTCGATGCTTTTATTTTTTTACAAGAAAGTTATGACTTTTTGCATCAACAGAATATTTATGCCGATTTGCAGTCGGAATATGCAAAATTTGTATTGGGACAGCTGAACTTCCACCTTTCGCGTATGGCACCGCAATTTAAAGAAGATTTTATAGCAAAGGCAAATGATTTTTGCCGCAGCCGTAATCTCACAAATTGCTGGCGGCAATATCCGCAGCTTTATCCGCTTTACGAAAAAGTTTTCGGTTCTCCGTATAAAGTTTCGGTCATTATCCCCGTCTACAACGTTGAGAAATATCTGCGGCAGTGTTTGGACAGTATTGTGAAGCAGACATTACGCGAGATTGAAATTATCTGCATCAACGATGGTTCGACCGATTCTTCATTGCAAATTTTGGAAGAATATGCCGCCAAAGACGAGCGCATTATTGTCTTGTCGCAGGAAAATAAAGGTGTTTCGGCTGCACGTAACAAAGGGCTGGAAAATATTCACGCGCCGTATGTTATGTTTGTTGATTCCGACGATTTTATTGCAGCGACAATGATACAGACTTTATATGATGCCATAACGGAAAATTCCGTAGAAGTTGCGGTGTGCAATATTCAATGCTTTGAACAAAATGCTTCCGATACAGCAATCCGAAATGTCGAAGAGGGAATGCAAGTGTGGTTTAATCGCTATGCAAAAACAGATGGTATTTATGAGATTCCGCAAAAAATCCGACAAGAGATTTGTTCGGTAGCGTGGAACAAAATATATCAAACGGAAATTATTCGCAAATATAAACTGCGTTTTCCTCCGGGCTTAATCCAAGAAGATGAATATTGGTTATGGGCATATATGATACACTGTCGCAATTATTGTTACATCAATCAAAAGTTATATTATTATCGGCAGCGTGCCGAATCAATTATGGGTACAAAAGACAGTTCGCCAAAAATCTTGGATTTTCTTGAAATTCAGCGTTTGGTATACGAGGAAGTGCGCAAGTATAAAAATATTCTGAGATATAAAGTTGATTTAATGAATTTCTATCAGGACAACGCCCGTCGAATTTTATCAAAAATCAATCCCGAACTTTATCCGAATATGCTTGATAAAATCCGTAATTATACATTGCATTGCAACGCTTCATACAAAATGCTAAACTTCTATCGGCAGATGAAACAGCAAATGAGCGTGTCAAAGGGCTCTCAAAATACAAAATCAACCAAACAGTAACTGCAAAAGGAAAGAAAAATGTCCTCAACATCGGAACTTCAAAAACAGAAAAATACCTTAAAACTCTTTGGTTTTATTCCGCTTTGGAGTTGCAAAAAACGCGGCGGAAAATATACCTACAGCCTATTGGGTATTCCGTTTTGGAAAGTGCGTAAAATAGAAAACTGCCGTGTCGTAAAATATTATCTTTTCAATATCCCGATTTTGAGAGCGTATAATCAAATAAATACACCGACGGAACTTTTGGCACGTCAGCAACAACAATATGTCAAACAGTTTGAGAAACAAATGTCTGAACATTTTGAAAAATCAGCAAAACAACAGCAACAGCTTAATGAGTATGCAGAAGATATTATCCTGCACAAAACAATGCTTGAGGAACTATATGATGTTTGCTCTGAAATTAAACCGGACTAATCTTCAAAAATATCTTCACCGACCAGAGTTTTCATCAATTCTTTTTTGGACTGTGACGATTCATCATCAAGATAAACCTTAACTTTTGCCGCCGCACGTTGTTCTTCCCACGCGCGCTTTTCTGCCTGAGCAATACGCCGAGCCTCCATTTGTTCCGCCTTACGTTTTTCCGCCTCTGCCCGAATTTGTTGTTTGATACGCTCCTGATTGGCCTTTATATCGGCTTTAGACAGTATATATGTTCTGAAAAACTCCTGAGCAAATTTATAAATAATGTTTCGGCGTTTTTTGATATCCGCATCATTCATACAAGATTTTTCTTCATCACTCAAACCGGTGGCAATCAAAAAATCATAAAACGGAATTTTACGGTCAAGCCAAACTTTGACTTGCACATTGTTGGTTACGTCAATATAAGGCGTATCCCCCGTACCGCTTGAACGGATATTCACCAATTCCGAATTCCCTGAAAGAATTTTCATAAAAACTTCGGTGGTACGCCAAATCTCTTTGGTTTCTCCTTGATTATATGTATATCCGAGATGCGCATCATAAGATTTTATGCTGAACAGAATACCCTGATGCTGTAACATACGTTTGATAATCGGCACCATATAATATTGAGCAGTGCTGAAAGTATGCGCGGAAGCGTATTCGTTTGCCGGCATTGTGCTTTGTTCGACAATCGAAGCAATTGCATAAATTTTGCGAAAGCCAATGATGCCTTTTTTAAAAATACGTACGCCGGTAAATGTAATTTCTTTACCGTATTGCTTTTTGTATAATTCCGCCATATCTTGCGGTTGAATATTTAGTTTTGCCATACTGTCCTCTTTACACTTTTTTAGCATAGCTTAAAAATTTTTTCAAGAGTTAATAACTATTATACGAAGAATGAATCTGATGAGAGTTCAAAGAGAGAGAATTTGCCCCCCAAAAACGGCGATACATTAAACAAAGCATCAAACACGTTTTCAGCGATGGCGGAAAACGTGCCAGCAACGAAGTTGCTTTATAACAATAAACCTACGATAACTGGAACAAACTCGATAGAATTTTCCCTTCGGGGCATTTTGAACCGCAAACGGTTCAAAATGTTTGCTGATTTATTACAGCAAGCAACGAATGATAATGCATTAACAACAAACACCTCAACAACAATCGCAGCATAAGGAGAACACAAAATGTTAAAATTAACTAAAACAGGTATCGGATTATTAACCAGACAATACAGAAGTGTGCTCAGAAAATGCTGGGAGATAAACGTCGGCTTATGGAATTGGGCGATGAACACGGCAACCGGCGCGGCAAGTGCTGTCGGCGGAGCGATGAGCGCACTTTGGGGCAGTTCTAAAAATTCGGCAAAAGAATTTTCAGAACTGATTGCCGCTTTGTTAAAATGCAACTTCTTAAACGACGCGATGATACTTAAAAATATAGCAAACATTTTTGCCATAAGCGCAAAAATGCCGGCGAAGCTGCTCTCCCTTCGGGGCACTCCGATAATTTCCTTGCAGAAAATCATCGAA
>JAFVBL010000038.1 GCA_017479985.1 Alphaproteobacteria bacterium
TAGATGAGGAAAAAATCAAACATTATGTAGAGTTTCAAGGACGACAGGATTTAGGTCAGCTCCGACTGGAGCTGTAACGAAAAGGCTCTCCAAAGAGAGCCTTTTCTATAGAACCCCCAGTTTACTGGGGGATATCTATTCCGTACGAGCCAGAGTCAGCGCGTAAATTTCGGCTGCACCTGCTTTATGCAGAACTTTTCCGCATTCGTTTAAGGTTGAACCGGTGGTGGAAACATCGTCAATCAGCACAACTTTTCTGTCTTTGATATTTTGCGGAAACTTTGCTTCAAACGCGTGTTTCAAATTGGTGCGGCGTGCTTTACCCGAAAGTTCAACCTGCGGAACGGTGTTGCGCGTACGGATTAAAGAGTGATAATCGACGGGAATACCAATCTTTTCAGACAAGCGATTCGCCAACAACGCACATTGATTGTAGCGACGTTTTAAGAGGCGTTTGCGGTGAATCGGTACCGGAATTATGATATCCGGATTTTGTTTCCATATATCTGCACCGGCCGTATATAAGAAGTTTGCCAATGTTTCGGCGTAACTTGTTTTATCGCGGAATTTTAAATCAAGAATCAGATTTTTTGATTCGTCATCATAAAGAAATGCCGAACGTTGCAGTGCAAACAAAAATTTTTTCTTTTTCAAACATTCTCCGCACAGTTGTTTGGCGGTAAATTTCAGATTATCGGTATTGGTAAACGGGCGGCCGCAACAATGACACATCGGTGCGCTGATAAAATGTATTTTGTTGAAGCATTCGGCGCATAACCCGTTGCGGGTACTTAAAATTTTTCCGCATTTAAGGCACCGCGGCGGGAGCAAAATATTAAGCAGATTCTTCAGAAAAGACATTATAATTTCAGGTCGGTTAAAATTTTACTGACATCCGGCATTTGGTCTGCAACATAAATACCGGCATCGCGCAGAATTTTCTTTTTATCACTGACTGTTATGCGTCCGCGTGTGATAATATCGGTTGCATATCCCATTGTGTGTCCGAACGGCAATGCTTCGCCGGCAACAAAAGCAATGACCGGTTTTTTATGCGGTAACGCGGCGTAATATTCTGCCGCCTGTTGTTCATAAGAGTTGTCGGCTTTACCGACCAGAACAATTGCTTTGGTTTCATCATCTTCCATAAAGCGACGCATCAATTCACGGAAGTCCGTACCGATGATTAAGTCATCACCCAAACCGATAACGGTGGATTGTCCCAAACCGGCTGCGTTTGTTTGTAATACGGCTTCATAAGTCAGAGTTGAAGAGCGGGAAATAATACCGATGGAACCTTTTTTATGAATATTATCCGGAAAAATACCCAAACGTGCTTCTTTCGGGGTAATTACTCCGGGGGTGTTCGGGCCGATCATCAGCGTTTTTGAGCCTTTGAGCATATTTCTGATTTCAAGCATATCGTGTACCGGTACACCGGCGGCAATCGAGATAATCAGACCGATTTCAGCTTCCACAGCTTCACGCACGGCGTTTTTAACCGCCATTGCCGGCACAAATAATACACTGGCGTCAAACGAAAATCTGCGGGTTGCTTCGTAAACATTATTGAAAACAGAGACGCCTAAATGTTCTTCGCCGCCGTGGTTCGGTGAGGTTCCGGCAACAACATTGGTGCCGGTTTCAATTGAGCGTTTGACGTGAAAAGCCGCTTGTGTTCCCGTAATTCCCTGAATCAGCACGCGGCTGTTTTTATCGGCCAAAACAGACATCAGTCGTTTACCTCCATTTTTGCCAGCAATTTTTCAATACCTTCATTGACGGTATCCGCAAACATTACCTGTAAGCCGGAATGTTCAAGAATGGCTCGGGCTTCATCTTTGTTTGTGCCTTCAAAGCGTACCACAAGAGGCACAATAAGTCCGACGTCCTGATAAGCTTCCAAAATTCCATCGGCAATCAGATTGCAGCGGACGAATCCGCCGATAATGTTAATCACAATACCTTCAATGCGCGGGTTTGTCATAATGATTTTTATGCCGGCGGCGATTTTATCTTTGTCGACACCGCCTTTTACATTAAGCGAGCAGGCGGTTCCAAAACCTTTTGATTTTATAATATCCATCGCCTCTAAGGCCAAACCGGCGCCGTTAACGATACAACCGATATTGCCGTCAAACTCGTGGTATTGAAAGCCACAGCGTTTGGCTTTGCGATGTCGGGTTTCCTCCTCAAAATCCTCGTGCATCAGCACAATATCAGGATGACGGAAGAGGGCGTTGTCGTCAAAGTTTATTTTTGCATCAAGCGCAATCAGCTTTTTTTCGGGCATAATACCGACCGGATTGATTTCAATCATCTGGGCGTCGAGATTGATAAACGTAAACAGCAGCTTGCCGAAAAAATCGTGAAAACTGCGTAAATATGTTTTATCCAGCGATAAAAAATCAAGGATTTTGTAGATTTGCGCATCACTGATTCCGCTGTCATACTGCAAATCTATGCGCAGAATTTTCTCTTTATGTTGTTGTGCCAATTGTACGATATTTTCATTGGTTGTGTCCGAAATCAGCAGAGTTATGGAAGGAATTGAGCTATCAATTACCATACCGGCATAGAATAAATGTTTGGCATCTTCGCAGGTTTCAACATAAACTTTTGTAACAAGTCGGCCTTTTTCATCGGTTTGTTCCGTCACAAGAGTGTTATTGAGCATTTGTGACGCTTCATACGGAATATTGCTGATTTGTGTGACTTGTCGGATTCCGCCTTTGCCGCCGGCATCGTGGTCAATAAAATGACCGGTTGCGCGTGCGCCGGACTGAATTTGTGCTTTAAGCATCCACGGACCGCGTGACGAAAGTTTTTGTGCCACGCGTTTTGCTTCACTCGGTGTATAGGCAATACCGCCCTTCGGTATTGCTATACCGTATTGTGCGAGAATTTTTTTTGCCTGATATTCGTGAACGTTCATTTATTGCCTCTGTTGATATTCGGCGTATTCTTTAATTTTTGCCACCATCGACATCATACCGTTGCGCCGGCTCGGGGTAAGATTTTCTTCTAATCCGAGTTTAACAAAAATTTCCGTAATATCAACATTTTTTATTTGTTCGGCGGTTTTGTCGTTATAAACGGATAACACAATCGCAATAATACCGCGCACCAAAATGGCATCGCTGTCGCCCTTAAAATGGAAAATATTGTTTGTGATTTGCGGTACGAGCCAGACTTGCGATTGACAGCCCTTGACTTTCCAAGAATCGGTTTTGAACGAATCGTCGAGCGGTTCAAGCTTGCGTCCCAAATCAATTACATATTGATATTTTTCTTCCCAATTTTCAAAAAACGAAAAATTTTCGATAAGTTCGTTGATTTCCATTATAAAAACTCCAGCATTTCTTTGGCTTCATCCGTCATTTTATCCGGTGTCCACGCCGGTTCCCAAACCAATTTGACTTCCACTTTGCCGACACCGGCAACTGCTGCGGCTGCATCGGCAACCTGCTGCGGCATAACGCCGGCAATCGGACAGGTCGGGGCTGTCAGAGTCATTTCGATATAAACATTGCCGTCGTCTTTTTGGTCAATTTTATAAATCAATCCCATATCATAAACATTTATAGGGATTTCAGGATCCGAAACGAGGCGAATCGAATCGACAATGTCAATCATTTTTGCTTTTGCGGTGTCGGCGGAAAGTTCACTGCCGGCATAAGCAATAAATTCCGGTACTTCTTCCGGAGTCGGTTCCGTGTCCGCATCATCAATGCTCATAGCCTGCAGCAGTCGGCTTTCGGTGGCACTGATGCGATTTTCTTCTTCCGGTATGCTTTCCGGTAATATTTTTGCTGTTTCGTTTTCCATTATGACTCTCTAAAAAATTTTTCGGCTTTCAGTAAGGCGTTTATCAACGCGTCAATATCTTCTTTTGTTGTATATAATCCGAGTGAAGCGCGGGCAAGCGATTGGTATCCCATACGATTGACAATCGGTTGGGCGCAGTGGTGTCCGATGCGAATCGCTACGTTTTCTTTGTTTAAGACAAATGCAATATCTTGCGGATGAATATTATCGATTGCAAACCCGAAAACACCGCCTTTGTTCGGTGCGGTGCCGATAATCTTTAAATTAGGCACTTCGGATAAACGTGCGGTGGTATAGGCGGTCAGTTCGGCTTCGTGTTTCATAATATTATCAAAACCGAGAGAAAACATATATTTCAACCCTTCGGCCATACCGACGGCTTGCACTGATGCCGGTGTGCCTGCTTCAAAACGTGCCGGAATATCGGCAAAAGTCGTATGTTTGAATGTGACGTTATCCACCATATCTCCTCCGAATTGGTACGGCGGCAGATTTTCTAAAATTTCTGATTTTCCGTATAAGGCACCGATACCGGTCGGACCGTATGTTTTATGACCGGAAAATGCGGCAAAATCACAATCAATATCTTGCACATCAAGCGGGCAGTGGACAACGTATTGGCAAGCGTCAATCAATACTTTTGCACCGGCAGAATGTGCAGCAGCGGTTATTTCCTTAATCGGAAAAATTGTGCCTAAAACATTGGACATTGCCGTGACGGCGACGAGTTTAGTTTTATCACTCAGGCGCGTCAAAAATTCTTCGGACAGATATTCTCCTTTGTCGGAAACCGGAAATACAACAAGTTTGGCACCTTTTTCCAAGCAGATTTGTTGCCACGGCACCAGATTTGCGTGGTGTTCGGCTTCAGAAATCAAAATTTCGTCATCGGCTTTGATATTTTGCCGTGCCCACGTTGCCGCTACTAGGTTGATGGCTTCGGTGGCGTTGCGTGTAAAAACAATCTCGCGTGTACTGCGGGCGTTCAAAAACTGCCGTACAATTTCGCGTGCCTGTTCATAGGCGTTGGTGATGGAATCGGCAAAATAGTATGTACCGCGGTGCGGATTGGCGTAGGCGGTTTGATAAATTCGTTCCATTGCCGCTATGACTGTATGCGGTTTTTGTGCCGATGCGGCCGAATCCAAATAGGCAACGGGCTTTTCGTTCACAAGCTCGGAAAATATCGAAAAATCTTTTCTTATCTGATAAACGTCATACATTGCGAATCCTCAATATTTGCCTATATTTAAACCGCAAAAAAATATTTTTCAAGTTTTTTATGTTGTGGGTGCAATCATTTTATTCGCGGTGATACGGATGATGATTGATAATGGTTTGAATCCGGTAGATTTGCTCGCATAAGACGGCACGCATCAAAATATGGGGCAGGGTCAGTTTTCCGAAAGAGAGAATCAAATCTGCTTTATCGCGGGTTGTTTGCAGGTGACCGTCGGCACCGCCGATAAGAAAGCATATTTCCGAGCAACCGTCCGAGAGCCAGTTTTCAACCTTGTGTGCCAGTTCCATACTTGAAATATTGATACCGCGTTCATCTAAAACAATAACTTTGGCACCGTGCGGAATCGAATTTTGCAAAAACTTTGCTTCGTTTTCTTGAGTGGAATTATCTTGTTCCTTTATAACAACTTCCCAACCGGAACGTTTAATGTACTCGGATATAATCGCCGCTTCCGGCGCATTTTTCTTACATTTTCCTATGGCGAGAATTGTGATTTTCATTGAAACATAATTCCTTTAGTATATGCACCGATAAACAGGCCGTTGTTAATCATAAACACAAAAGGTCTGTCTGCCTTAAAGATAATCGGTTTTTTGTATTCTTCATATCTTCTTTTATCTTCCTTTATATGTGTGGTTGCTGTTTCGGCAAAAGCACCTTCTTCGTCCACCTTAATACTTGCCTGATGTGCAATATCTTTCACATAAGCCGGATTATTTGTCATTTTCAACAGCTCTTTATTATATTGTGTAAAGATTTTTGAAACATTCAACGACTCGAATATATGTTTATCAAATGTATTATCTATTTCAAAACGCGGTAGATACAATCGAACGCTTGTTAGTTTATAACGGAGTTGTGTCTTAGTGTCTTCTGAGTTTTCAATATTTTTGAGATCTCCGAAACGTCTGTTAGCCGGTGCAATATCTAAATCATCTGTCTGCAATTCGATAATGAATTTTTTGAAATCAATATTTGGTTTCGGCAGAAAAATCTGCATAAAATCACCATTTTGATAATATAGCATAATCGCTTGCATTTTTTCAGTTTCCGCATAAAGAATTTCTTGTTCGGCAGTCATCATCGGCACCATATCAGGCTTTTCGGACTCTAAAGAATAAAACGGAAGCTCTTTAGTGTCTTTTTTCTTAAAAGCATAATTCCATTGTTCTTTGAAAGATGCTGTGTTGACTATATAAAATTCATTTTTTTCCGTTGTTTGGTCTGAAAACAGATTATGAATACGGTTATGTGTTTTTTCGGAAATCCAACGGTTAAATTCTCTTGTGTTCATCGGACGCGGCTCAATATCAGTCATTGGTTTGACAGCCTTTTTGTAATTATATCTGAATTTGCCGCCCCATACGGAACTATTGATTTCAACTTCCGGCGAAAGATTATTAAGATATTCCTCTGTACGTTGATTAACATCTTCTATGTCGATATATTTTAGGTCAGATAAGATATTTTCCTGCAATTCCGTCAGTGTTTCTCCTTCCGCGCCGTTTGCCGATAACAATGTTATAAGATATATTGAAAACGGCGAGATGATAATATTCTTTTGCTTTTCGGTAAAACCGTGTTTAAGAAGATTTACCGACAGTCGAAAATCTGCGTCATCTTGTGTCCAATGCTGATCTTTATAGACTCTTTTGACGGTCGTATTCTGTTCTGAGCAATAAGGATCTTCTTCTAATTCCCACATTCCTGTTTTGCTGTCATAGTATACTTCAGAAATTGTACAAGGCATAGGCAGTTCAGACTCTTCGGGTGTGTTGTTAAAGAAGACAAGCGCCGAGATACACACCAGAATAATAAAACACACCGGCAGAATTTTTTTCACTCTCATTTATTTCTCGCGTAAATTAGCCGCCGATTGCCACATTTTTTCGAGGTTATAAAAGTCGCGTACTTCAGGGCGGAAAATATGTACAATCACATCAAATGCGTCAATCAGCACCCAATCGGCTTTAACTTCGCCTTCCGATGTGCTTTTATGACCGGCGGCTTTGAGGTTTTCTTCAATTTTTTGTGCAATTGAGGCAACGTGACGGTTAGAATTTCCGCTTGCCACAACCATATAAGAAGCAATGGAGGTTTTGCCTTCCAAATCAATCACAACCACATCTTCGGCTTTCATATCTTCAAGCGAATCGGTAATAATTTTCAAAATTGCATTATTTTCTTTTTTTTCAGTCACTTTTTTATTCTCCTTTAATTATCCCAATGGCGACCACGGCTTTTTTTCAACCGTGATTTCCGCCGTCTCTTGCGGCATCTTGGTACGATTACCGCGTGTAATCAGTGCATCAACGGCTTGCAGGCACGGTTCCAAATCTTTGTGAGCCACGGCGGAAATTGTAAATATTTTACTTTTGCAAACTTTTTTCAGTGCTTTGAGTTTTGCAGCAATTTCTTCTTCGTCAAGCGCGTCGCATTTGTTGAGAGCAACCACAACCGGCGTATTTTTCAGCTTATCGTTATACAGTTCGAGTTCCTTGCGAATCGTCTTATAATCCGCGGCAACATCTTCCGCCGTTGCGTCAATGAGATGCAGAAAAACAGAACAACGCTCGACGTGTTTTAAAAATCTGTCGCCCAAACCGACTCCGTCGTGTGCGCCTTCAATCAGTCCCGGAATATCGGCCAGAACCATTTCTTTTCCGCCGACCCAAGCAACACCCAAATGCGGATGTAATGTGGTAAACGGGTAAGAGGCTATTTTCGGACGCGCCGCCGTCACCGCCGATAAAAATGTTGATTTTCCGGCATTCGGCAAGCCTATAAGCCCGACATCGGCAATAATTTTGAGTCTGAGCCATACCCATATTTCTTCACCCGGCGTTCCCGGACCGGCATAACGCGGTGTCTGATTTGTCGACGTTTTGAAACGCGTGTTGCCCAAACCGCCTTTGCCGCCTTTGGCAATTAAAAAGCGTTCACCGGCAACGACCATATCTTTTAAGACTGTTTCGCCGTCTTCGGCAACAATTTCGGTGCCGACCGGAACTTTAATAATCAGGTCTTCTCCCTTGTAGCCGGTCATTTCCGAACCCATACCCTGTTGACCTTTTTGCGCTTTAAAGTGTTGTTGGTAGCGGAAATCGATTAACGTGTTGAGATTTTCAACAGCTTCAAAATAAACACTTCCGCCGTCACCGCCGTCACCGCCGTTCGGACCGCCGAACTCAATAAACTTTTCGCGGCGAAAAGCCACACAGCCTTTGCCGCCGTCACCGGCTTTGATGTATATTTTTGCCTGATCCAGAAACTTCATTGTTTTTCCTTTTTCTGCAAGAGATTCTTCCACTTTGCTTTGCTCTGTGTCGGAATGCTGCGTTGTGTTTTTTCCGTCCGATACAAATAAAGGGGCATTACGCCCCTAATATTCAATCAATTTTAAGATTATTCGGCAACGACGGAAACGTAAACTTTGTCGTTCGCTTTTGTCTTAAATTCAACTTTTCCTTCAGAAGTAGCAAAAATCGTGTGATCTTTACCCAAGCCGACATTCTGTCCCGGATGGTATTTTGTACCACGTTGACGAATGATGATATTGCCCGGAATTACAGCTTCGCCGCCGAACTTTTTAACACCCAAACGACGACCTTCGGAATCACGACCGTTATTGGAGCTACCACCGGATTTTTTATGTGCCATAACGTTTTCTCCTTATAATTAACCTAAAATATCCGTGATTTTAACAATCGTGATATTTTGTCTGTGACCGTTTTTACGACGATAGTTTTGTCTTCTTTTCTTTTTGAAAACA
>JAFVBL010000043.1 GCA_017479985.1 Alphaproteobacteria bacterium
TGCTAACTCAATTATTCTCTGTTTATCTGCTCTCGGCTTCCTGTTCTGTTTGCCGATGTTCCCGTGAACTATATCCCCCGTTTCTCTTAGTTTCTTTAACCGACGAAATGCCGTCGTCGGCGCGATTTTAAGCATCCGTGCAGCTGCACGGATGCTTAAATGTTCATCAATTATTGATTGATATTTTTCTTTTTCTTCTTGATTTTTCATAGAGTTAGCTCCTGTTTTTACTAACTCTAACTGTTCCGTTTTAATTGTGCAAAAGCTGTTCCATTTTAATTGTGCATACACAAACGTTGATTTTAAATTTGACATCAATTGCCGAGGATATTATATTTTTCAGTGTATTTATAATTGTAACGAAAGGGATGATATGACTAGAGTAAAATCAATCAGGGGCAGAATGGATGATAACGAACCGAATCCGGTAGATGTTCACGTCGGACAGAGAATCCGTCTGCGTCGCACGATTTTGCACATTACGCAGCAGCAAATGGCAGAAATGCTCGGCTTGACGTTTCAGCAAGTGCAAAAATATGAAAAAGGAGCAAATCGTGTCGGTGCCAGCCGTTTGTGGGATATCAGTAAGGTTCTGAAAGTTCCGATGGATTTCTTTTTTGAAGATATGGATGATGAAGTTGCACAACTCAGCCCGCGTATGCTGAATGCAGACCCTCGGATAATGATGGTTGCCGAAAGAACGCAGACGATAGACGATGATCCGATGAAGCGTGCGGAAACATTGGAATTGGTGCGTGCTTATTATAAGATTCCAAATCGTATTCTGGCTAAACAAATGTTTGATTTAATGGTGACCCTCTCAAAATCCACAGCCGGATTGGCTCACGATGAGCGTGACGACGATGATGAATAATTCGGAAAAACCTAAGTTTTTCGGGCGCCGAAAAGGGCGTGTGATACATAAGGCAAAAAGTTTTCTGTTGGATAACTTTTTGCCTTGTATTTTGCTAAGTGCAGAACCAAAGGCTGATTTAGCCGAATGTTTCGGCGGTGTGAAGAAAAAGTATTGTCTGGAAATCGGGTTCGGTGACGGTGACCACTTGGCGGCGCTTGCAAAGCGTGAGCCGAATTGCGGTTTTATCGGTGTTGAGGTTTATCGTAACGGAGTGGCTCAGCTGTTGTCTTTGCTTACCGGTCTCAAAGAGGGAAACTCAGACGACTTGGCGCAAGAAATCAAATTGGCCGACGGACGTGCGGATAATGTGCGGGTGTTTGATGATGATGTTCGTTTGTTGTTTGCGGCACTGCCTGACGAATCGTTTGATAAAATTTATTTGCTGTTTCCTGACCCGTGGCCGAAGAATCGTCACGCCGAGCGGCGTTTCATCAATCCGGATAATTTAAAAGAAATGGCGCGCTTGCTTAAAAAAGGCGGTATTTTGCAGGTGGCGACAGACCACCCTGTTTATAAACGTTGGACTCTTGAAACAATGCGCAACAATACAGATTTCAAGTGGACGGCAAAAACTTCAGACGATTGGCGGAATCCTCCTGCAGATTGGGCGGAAACAAAATATCAGCGCAAAGCTGTGCGAGAAGGACGTCGACCGGTGTTTTTTGAGTTTGAACGGCTCTGATTTAAATAAAAATTACATACCAAAATTTCAGGAAAACAGAATCGTTGCGCGGGTTTTAGACTCGATTTAGCGATTCTGTCATTTTTTTTTAAAATTTTTTTAATTTTTTGCTTGCATTTGCATTTTTGTTATGTTATAAGCGCGCTACAACAATTGTTTTGAGAGGGTTTACCTCGCAGCGAAGCAAATATAAAACATAGCGCAAACCTTTGTTGCGAAAGTGTTTGCAAAGATTAACAAATTTTAGATGGCAGGGGATACCATTGGTGGTGTTTTTTGCCGTTTAGTTATAGGAAAAGTATAAAAATGGAAACACAAAATATACGAATTCGCCTGAAGGCTTTTGATCATCGTTTGCTTGATCTTTCCACTGCGGAAATCGTGCATACGGCCAAAAGAACAGGCGCAAATGTAAGAGGTCCGATACCTCTGCCGAACAAAATCGAAAAGTTTACGGTGAATCGTTCGCCGCACGTTGATAAAAAATCTCGTGAGCAGTTCGAAATCCGCACACACAAAAGACTTTTGGATATTGTTGACCCGACACCGCAAACCGTTGATGCTTTAATGAAGCTCGATTTGGCTGCCGGTGTTAATGTAGAAATAAAATTGTAATAATTTAATGTTGGCGCTTTTGCAAAAGAGTTGTCAACCTATTAAGAAAAGGAAAAAATAATAATGCGTACTGGTCTAATCGCAAAAAAATTAGGAATGTCCCGCATTTTTCAGGCAGACGGAACACACGTACCGGTAACGGTTTTGAGTGTTGAAGGTTTGCAGGTGGTAAATGTAAAGACGGCTGAAAAAGACGGATATAACGCAGTTCAGTTGGGAACGGGCGCCGTTAAGGCTAAGAATGTCAGCAAACCGCTGAAGGGATATTTTGCTAAGGCTAAAGTGGAACCGAAGAAAAAATTGTGGGAATTCAGAGTTTCTGAAGACTGCTTGCTTTCTGCCGGCTCCGAATTATCTGTGGAACATTTTGTTGCCGGTCAATATGTTGACGTTTGTGCAACATCTAACGGTAAAGGTTTTGCCGGCGCAATGAAACGTCACAACTTTGCCGGTTTGGAAGCATCTCACGGTGTGTCTATTTCGCACCGCGCACACGGTTCTACAGGACAAAGACAAGATCCGGGTAAAGTGTTCAAAGGCAAGAAAATGGCCGGACATATGGGTGCTGAGCGGGTTACCGTTCAAAACCTGAAGGTTGTTTCGGTTGATTCTTCCAGAGGACTGATTATGGTTAAGGGCGGCGTTCCGGGCTCTGAAAACACGTGGGTAAGAATTACCGACGCGGTTAAAAAAACTGCAACCGTTGCTTTGCCGATGCCTGCCGGATTAAAGAAAGTTGATGAACCTGTTGCCACAACGGTGGAAACACCTGTGGAAAACGCAGAATAATGTAAGGAAAAAGAAATGAAACAGGACATCTTAAATTTAGAAAATAAAAATGTCGGTTCAATCGAACTCAATGACTCGATTTACGGTTTGGAAGTTCGTTCCGATATTTTGCAACGCGTTGTGACTTGGCAGCTTGCCAGATTGCAAAGCGGCAATCACGCCACCAAAGGTCGTTCCGATGTGGCTTTGACGCCGTCCAAACCGTTCAAGCAGAAAGGTTCGGGTAATGCACGTCAGGGTTCTCGCAAAGGCGCACAGTTCCGTAAAGGCGGCGTTGTTTTTGGTCCGGTTGTGAGAGATCACTCTTTCGATTTGACCAAAAAATTCAGAAAACTCGGTCTGAAAACCGCTCTTTCGGCGAAAGCCAAAGAAGGGAATCTTATCGTAATTGACGAAGCAAAGTTGTCTGCTCCGAAGACCAAAGATTTAAAAGCAAAATTAGCTGCTTGCGGATGGACAAACTGCTTAATCATTGACGGTAAGGAAGTAGATGTTAATTTTGCGCTTGCCAGCCGCAATATCGAAGGAGTAGATATTCTTCCGACAATCGGTGCAAACGTTTATGACATCTTGAAGAAGGACAAATTGGTATTAACAAAAGATGCAGTAAATTGCTTAGAGGAGAGATTAAATGGCTAAGAACAAATCAAACAATGTAACTGCTCAAATGTATGATACATTGGTTCGTCCGGTAATTACCGAAAAATCTATGATTTCATCGGAAGCAGGAAAAGTGGTATTCATTGTACCTTTATCTGCGACCAAAGATTGCATTAAATCTGCTGTTGAAGCTATTTTTAATGTAAAAGTCAACAAGGTAAATACCATTAAACAATTCGGCAAGGTTAAAAGCTTCAGAGGTCACGAAGGACATCGTCCGGACTACAAAAAAGCGATTGTTACGCTTGCCGAGGGTCAAAACATTGATGTTACAACAGGAATTTAATTATGGCATTGAATACATATAAGCCTACATCTGCAGGGCGTCGCCAGCTTATTCTCGTTGACAAGAGCGAGTTATATAAGGGCAAGCCTGAAAAGAGTTTAACGAAAGGTATTTCGAAAACAGGTGGGCGTGATAATTACGGACACGTTACAAGTCGTCGTATCGGTGGCGGTCATAAACGCAGCTATCGTATGATTGACTTCAAGCGTAATAAATTTGATTGTGAGGCAACGGTCGAGAGAATCGAATATGATCCGAATCGTACGGCGTTTATTGCTTTAATCAGCTACAGCGACGGCGAAAAGGCTTATATTTTGGCTCCGCAAAGACTGAAAGCCGGCGATAAAGTAATTTCTGCTTCCAAAGCAGATATTAAGCCGGGTAATGCAATGCCTCTGAAGAATATGCCGGTTGGTACGATTGTACACAACATTGAGCTGAAGTCAGGCAAAGGCGGCCAGTTGGTTCGTTCTGCCGGCTGTTATGCACAAGTTGTCGGTAAAGACGCCGGTTATGTTCAACTGAAGCTGAATTCGGGTGAACTCCGTATTGTTCGTGAAGAGTGCTTGGCAACCGTCGGCGCTGTTTCGAATCCGGATAACCAGAATATTTCGCTTGGCAAGGCCGGTCGTAATCGCTGGCTCGGAAACCGTCCGGTTTCCCGCGGTGTGGCGATGAACCCGGTTGATCACCCGCTCGGCGGTGGTGAAGGCAGAACATCGGGTGGTCGTCATCCGGTTACGCCTTGGGGTAAACCGACGAAGGGTGCCAAGACTCGTTCCAACAAGAAGACAGATCGCTTTATTATGAGATCTCGTCACGATAACAAAAACTAATAAGGAGAAAAGCTAATGACTCGTTCTGTATGGAAAGGACCTTTTGTTGATGGCTATCTCTTGAAGAAAGCTGACGCAGCTAGAAATTCTAGCCGTAATGAAGTGATTAAAATTTGGTCCCGTCGTTCAACGATGTTGCCGCAATTTGTCGGTTTGACATTCGGTGTTCACAACGGTCACAAATTTATTCCGGTATTGGTTACCGAAGATATGGTCGGTCACAAGTTTGGTGAATTTGCACCGACGCGTACCTTCTACGGTCATACCAAAGAAACTGCGAAGAGAGGTTAATTATGGCTGAAAATCAAGTAAAACAAGCAAAGGCTGTTTGCCGCGCCATTCGTACAAGTTCGCGCAAGTTGAATTTGGTTGCGCAAACCATTCGCGGACTGAAAGCGGAAAAAGCGGTTGCCGAATTGAGCTTCTCCAAGAAGAGAATCGCAAAGGTTGCGTTGGAATTGTTGCAATCTGCCATTTCCAATGCTGAAAATAATCATAATATGAATATCGACAAGCTCGTTGTAAGCGAAGCTTATGTCGGTAAAGGTATTGTAATGAAGCGTGTAAACGCTCGTGGTCGCGGAAGAAGCGCGCGCATTTTGAAGCCGTTTTCGATGATGACCATCGTCGTTTCGGAGCGTGGGGAGTAAATAAATGGGACAGAAAGTTAATCCTACCAGTCTTCGTTTAGGTGTAAATCGCACTTGGGACTCTCGTTGGTATGCTGATGAAAAGTTTACTGACTATCTCCACGAAGATCTGAAAATTAAAAAGTTTTTGAATGAAAAATTGGCTCAAGCCGGTATCAGCCGTATCGTTATCGAACGTCCGGCGAAAAAGGCAAGAGTTACGATTCATTCTGCCAGACCGGGTGTTGTGATTGGCAAAAAAGGTCAGGATATCGAGAATTTAAGAAAAGAAATTCAAAAATTGACTGAATCCGAAGTTCAATTGAACATCGTAGAAGTAAGAAAACCGGAGCTGGATGCAAAATTGGTTGCTGATTCGGTTGCACAACAACTGGAACGCCGTGTGGCTTTCCGTCGTGCAATGAAGAGAGTTATGCAGTCTGCTTTGCGTTTGGGTGCAGAAGGCATTAAAGTTTGCTGCAGCGGCCGTTTGGGTGGTGCTGAAATTGCCAGAACCGAATACTACCGCGAAGGCCGCGTGCCGTTGCACACATTGCGTGCGGACATTGACTATGCAACTTCAACAGCTCATACAACTTATGGTGCTTGCGGCGTAAAAGTTTGGATCTATAAGGGTGAAATCTTAGGTCACGATCCGATGGCGCAAGACAAGAAGTTGACTGAACAGAAATAATAACGCGAGGTTGAAATAAAATGTTAAGTCCAAAACGTTTAAAATTCCACAAGCAGCATAAAGGTCGTATTCACGGCTTGGCTAAAGGTGGATCTGAATTGAATTTCGGTATGTTCGGTTTGAAGGCTCTGACTCCCGATCGTGTGACGGCACGCCAAATAGAGGCAGCTCGTCGTGCCATTACGCGTCAGATGCAGAGAGCCGGAAAACTTTGGATCAGAATCTTTCCGGATGTTCCGGTATCTGATAAACCGGCCGAAGTTCGTATGGGTAAAGGTAAAGGTGCTATCGAATTTTGGGTAGCCAGAGTTAAACCGGGTCGCATTATGTTTGAAGTAACGGGTGTTTCAGAAGAAATTGCCCGCAGAGCTTTTGAACTGGGCGCCGCAAAATTGCCGGTTAAGTGCAAATTTGTGAAACGTTTGAACTCCGATATCGTTAAAGGAGAAGCATAATGGTAAAAACTAAAGATTTACGTGCTATGACGATTGATGAATTGGAAAGCAAATTGTTGGAATGCAAAAAAGAGCAGGCCAACTTGCGTATTCAACAGTCCACGGGGCAGCTTGAGAATGTTTCGAACATTCGCAAGACACGCCGTGATGTAGCCAGAATCAACACGCTCATTGCTGAGCGCAAGAAGAATAGTTAGGAGAAAGAATATGCCTAAGAGAATTCTTCAAGGTGTTGTTGTTAGTGATAAACAGGATAAAACTGTCGTGGTCAGTGTAGAGCGTCAGGTTATGCATCCGGTTTATAAAAAGTTCGTGAAGAAAAGTAAAAAATTTGCTGCTCACGATGAAAACAATCAGTACAAGGTTGGGGACCGTGTTTCGATTGAGGAATGCCGTCCGATTTCCAAAAACAAATCTTGGACTGTAATTTCGTCTGATAACGCCTAAGATAGAAGGAATAAAAAAATGATACAAATGCAAACCAACCTAGATGTTGCCGATAATTCGGGTGCACGTCAGGTGCAGTGCATCAAGGTTCTTGGTGGTTCCAAGAGAAAAACGGCGTCTGTGGGAGATGTTATTGTTGTAGCAATACAAGATGCGTTGCCGCGCGGACACGTAAAAAAAGGTGATGTTTACAAAGCCGTTATCGTTAGAACGGCAAGTGATATTCGCCGCAAAGACGGAAGTGTTATCCGTTTTGACAGCAATGCCGCAGTTTTAATCAATAAAGACGGTGAGCCGATTGGTACGCGTATCTTCGGCCCTGTTACGAGAGAATTGCGCGCAAAGAAATTTATGAAAATCATTTCATTAGCACCGGAGGTATTGTAATGCCTAAAATGAAAATTAAGAAAAACGATACGGTTATCATTTTGTCGGGTGACGAAAAAGGTAAAACCGGCGTTGTAAAACAAGCTCTGCCTAAGGAAAGCAAAGTTGTTGTCGAAGGTTTGAATATGGTTAAGCGCCATACCAAAGCTTCTAAAACAACGCCGGGCGGAATTGTTACCAAAGAAGCGGCGATTCACGTTTCCAACGTGGCGCTCGTTAAAGACGGCAAAGCGACCAAAGTCGGCTATAAAGTTGTAGACGGCAAGAAAGTTCGCGTTGCCCGTAAAACCGGTGATGTAATCGATTAATGGGAGAAAATTTTATGACAAACTATGAAAATTTATACAATAACGTCATAAAGAAATCTCTTGTGGAAAAATTCGGTTACAAAAATCCACATGAGGTTCCGAAGCTGACGAAAATTGTTTTGAATATGGGTGTCGGCGATGCCGTTACCGATAAGAAAAAAGTAACGAATGCTATGGAAGAACTGGCAGCTATTTCCGGTCAACAGCCGGTTATGACAAAAGCACGCAAATCCATTGCTACTTTCAAATTGCGTGAAGGTATGCCGATTGGTTGCAAAGTTACGTTGCGTTCTTCCAGAATGTATGAGTTTTTGGAAAGACTGGTGAATATGGCGTTGCCGCGAATCCGCGACTTCCACGGTATTACCGGTAAGAACTTCGATGGCAAAGGTAACTTCGCTTTCGGTATTAAGGAACAAATCATTTTCCCTGAAATCAACTATGAAAAGGTTGATGAAGTCAGAGGTCTTGATATTGTTATTTGTACAACAGCTAAGACAGACGAAGAAGCAAAATTCCTGCTGACATCGTTCAACTTGCCTTACAAGAAATAAGCGGAGATTTTACTATGTCAAAAACAAGTTCGGTATACAGAAACTTGAAAAGAGTTCAGATGGCTGCTAAGTATGCGAACCGCCGTCAAAAACAAAAAGCAATTATGATGGATAAAAATGCAACTCCGGAAGAGAGATTGCAGGCTCAGTTTGCTTTGCAAAAATTCCCGAAAAATTCTGCAAAATGCCGCATTCGCAATCGTTGCAAAATTACGGGACGTTCACGTAGTTATTACAGGAAATTCGGTTTGAGCCGTGTTGAATTGAGAGATTTGGCAAGCTTCGGTGAAATTCCTGGTTTGGTAAAATCAAGCTGGTAAGGAGGGAATGATATCATGTCTATGAGTGATCCTTTGGGCGATATGCTCACACGCATCAGAAACGCACAAAGAGCGAAAAAGAGTGATGTTGTATCACCTGCTTCTCGCTTGCGTGAAAATGTGTTAGATGTTTTGAAACGCGAAGGTTATATTGAAGGCTGGGAAAAGAGCAATGTTCGCCCGGGTGTTGATGAACTTCGTATTCAATTGAAGTACCACGAAGGTACGGCTGTTATAACAAAGATTTACCGTGTGTCTACGCCGGGTCGTCGCGTTTATTCAAGCGTGAAAGATCTGCCGAGAGTATACAACGGCTTGGGTATTTCGATTATTTCGACGCCGCAGGGTGTTATGAGTGATAACGAAGCACGCAAAGCCAATGTCGGCGGTGAAATTTTGTGCCAAGTGTTCTAAGGAGGTAGGAAATGTCAAGAGTTGGTAAATATCCAGTTGTTGTTCCTGCCGGTGTGGAACTGAGCATCAATAACAATACGGTTGTTGCAAAAGGTAAATTGGGCGAATTGTCCTATTCTTTTGATGACAGCCACGTTGCAACAAAATTTGAAGACGGTAAAGTTTCCGTTTCGCCGTTGTCGCAGAGCAATATGTCCCGCGCTTTGTGGGGTACGACTCGTGCACGCATCAATGATATGATTAAAGGCGTAAGCGAAGGCTTTACAAAAGATATGGAATTGGTCGGCGTAGGTTATAAAGCACGTGTTGAAGGCAAAAATTTGGTACTGTCTTTGGGCTTTTCACATGAAGTTGTGTTCCCGGCTCCGGAAGGCATTAAAATTACCTGTGCGTCTCCGACACAAATTTCAATCTTTGGTACAGACAAACAAAAAGTAGGCCAAGTTGCGGCTGAAATTCGTAAGTATAGAAAACCGGAACCTTATAAAGGGAAAGGTGTAAAATATACCAACGAATATGTTCGTCGTAAAGAAGGTAAGAAGAAATAAGGAATAAGTCGATGAATACACCAAAAAAATTGTTTGAAAGAAGACAAGCTCGTGTAAGATACGCTTTGAAAAACGCCGCAAACGGCAAATTAAGATTGTCGGTTTTTCGCAGCGGTAAGCATATCTATGCGCAAATCATTGACGATGTAAAAGGTTTGACGGTTGCTTCCGCATCTACTTTGGATAAAGAGATCAGAGGACAAATCAAAAAATCTTCTACGGTTGAAGCCGCCGGCTTCATTGGTAAGGTAATTGCTGAAAGAGCTACAAAATCCGGTATTTCCGAAGTTGTGTTCGACAGAGGCGGATATATTTATCACGGCCGTGTCAAAGCTTTGGCGGAAGCAGCTCGTGAAGCTGGTTTGAAATTCTAGGAGATGAAGATGGTACAATCTACAGATCGTCATAATAAAAAAGAAGTCAAAGATGAATTGGTCGAAAGACTGGTTCACGTTAATCGTGTAGCCAAGACCGTTAAAGGCGGACGCACAATGAGTTTTGCCGCGGTTGTGGTTGTGGGTGACCAAAAGGGTCGTATCGGTTTAGGTACCGGTAAGGCTGCCGAAGTTCCGGAAGCAATCACCAAGGCTACAAACGAAGCAAGAAAGAATATGATTCGTATTCCGCTCCGTGAAGGCAGAACTTTGCACCACGATATTTCCGGTCGTTTCGGCGCCGGTAAAGTTGTGCTCAGAACGGCTCCTGCCGGTACCGGTGTTATTGCCGGCGGCCCGATGCGTGCCGTATTTGAAGTTTTGGGCGTTCAGGACGTAGTTGCAAAGTCATTGGGTTCCAACAACCCGTATAATATGATTAAAGCAACTTTCGATGCTTTGAAGGGTATTAACTCGCCGAGAATGGTTGCGGCAAAACGCGGCAAAAAAGTCGGTGATATTGTCAGCCGCCGTGAAGGTATGGCCAAAGACGTTAAAGAGGAGGCTTAATCATGGCAACAAAAAAGAAGACAATAAAAGTTACCAGAACAGGTAGCACAATCGGACGTCCGGCTTATCAGGAAACAAACCTGAGAGGCTTGGGTTTAACAAAAACCGGTCGCACCGTAGAGCTCGAAGATACACCTTCGGTTCGCGGAATGATTAAGAAGGTGGCTCACCTCGTAAAAGTCGAAGAATAAAACTTCGGAAAAAGGGCTTCATATTGCCCGCTTTGCTTGCTTATGTACTTTGTTTGTACACTGCGCACGCAAATCAAACAATGGCAAGCCCTTTTTACAAAGTTTTTATGATGAGACTTTTATTATAGGAAAAGGAAAGAAAAAATGAAACTTAACGAATTAAAAGACAACGAAGGCGCTACCAAGAATCGCAAACGCGTCGGTCGCGGTATCGGTTCCGGCAAAGGCAAGACTTGCGGTCTCGGACACAAAGGTCAAAAAGCACGTGCCGGTGGTGCCAAAATGGGATTTGAAGGCGGACAAATGCCGCTGTATCGTCAGTTGCCGAAGCACGGTTTCAAAAATCCGTTTGCAAAGACTTATGCCGTTGTAAACTTGGATACGATTCAAAAGGCTATTGACAGCGGTAAATTGGATGCTAAGTCAATCAATGTTGAAACTTTGCTTACCTCAAACGTTGTTTCGAAAAAACTTGACGGTATTCGCTTACTTGCACGCGGTGCCGTAACGAGCAAAATCGAAATTACCGTTAATTCGGCTTCTAAGGCGGCAGTTGCTGCTGTGGAAAAAGCCGGTGGCAAGGTAAATCTTATCTAATTGATAACTGCTTGAAAGTCTCTCTGTTTATGTATATTTTTTGTACATCGCAGAGAGGCTTTTTGTGTATTTATACAATCGGCAGAGGTTTGCAGAAGTGTAATTTTAGGAAAGTGCGTTTTTCGCACTTCCCTTTTTTGTACATTACGCAAAATAATACTCTCTTATAATGCTGAAAAACTATGACCGAGTTCAGAAACAAATGAGACTCGCAAGAGGATAAAAAGTTGCAAGACTTTTGCAGAAGAGATACAAAGCAATCACTTCTAAAAGAGGACAAGATGCAACAAAAATACGAGATATATAACTTACAAAAGAAAGTAA
>JAFVBL010000006.1 GCA_017479985.1 Alphaproteobacteria bacterium
AGTCTATTACTATCTTTTGCGGGTATTCTTGACTATTTTTTATATTGATGTTTGCATTCTTTGTGATAATATCGTCTTTAAGCATTGAGTAGTTCTCCCTAAAATTGTTTTTGGTCGAACTGTGATTATACTCTTTTATAAGCTTTAGGAAACTACTCTTTGCCCCTATCTTTGACGTAGAACCCTTTTATTTTAACAAACAAGGAGACAAGATATGTCAATTTTTGCCGCTGTTGCCGTACCGCATCCGCCGATTATTTTTGAAGAAGTCGGACACGGGCGCGAGCAGGAAATCATTAAAACCATCAACGCCTATCGTGAAGCGATGAAGGTTGTTGCCGCGTATGAGCCGGATACGATTATTTTAACCACACCGCACAGCGAACTTTATGCCGATTATTTCCATATTGCCGGCGGAGCGGAAGCATCTGGTGATTTTACGCAATTCGGTGCGCCGCAAGTTAAGATTCACGCCTATTACGACCAAGAATTTGTCAGTGAATTGGAAGCAATGTGCAAACGCATCAATTTTCCGTGCGGAACATTGGGCGAGCGTAATCCGGCTCTTGATCACGGCTCGATTATTCCGTTGCGATATCTGAATGAAGTATGGCCGAAATATAAGGTGGTGCGTATCGGATTATCCGGTTTATCTCTGTTACAACATTATCAGCTCGGGCAGTTGATTAAAGATGTGGTAAATAAGCTGAATCGCAGGGCGGTATTTGTTGCCAGCGGTGATTTGTCACACCGACTGTTGGCGGAAGGTCCGTACGGTTTTGCCAAAGAAGGGCCGGAATTTGACGCAAAAATCACAAAAGCGCTCGGAAACGGCGATTTCGCAGATTTATTTACATATAAACCGGAGTTTTGTGAAGCAGCGGGAGAATGTGGGCATCGCTCGTTTATCATTATGGCCGGCGCACTTGACAACACGGCGGTAAAAAGCGAACTTCTGTCGTACGAAGGGCCTTTCGGCGTCGGTTACGGCGTGGCAACTTTTAAAGTTGACGGCGTTGATAATACCCGTAATTTCGGAACGCAATATAAAGATAAACTTCAGCAGGAAATGGCGGCGCGGCGGCAGGAAGAAGATGATTTTGTTTCTTTTGCGCGCAAGTGTGTCGAACATTATGTAACGACGGGAATGCCGCTCGAATTTCCTTCTGATTTGCCGGAAGAATTGACTTCGGCGCGTGCCGGCGTTTTTGTGTCGCTCAAGAAAAACGGGCAATTGCGCGGCTGTATCGGTACAACCGAACCCGTAACGGAAAATATCGGACGTGAGATTTGGCGCAATGCGATTTCTGCTTGCTCTCAAGACCCGCGTTTTTCACCGGTGCGGGCGGACGAATTGGATGATATTGTTTACAGTGTTGATGTTTTGACGCCGGCAAAACCGGTAACGCCGGGGGTGTTTCTGCATCCTAAAGTTGACGGTATCATTGTGCAAAACGGCGGGCGCCGCGGATTGTTGCTACCTGATTTGGAGGGCGTGGATACAACCGAACAGCAGATTGGAATAGCAAAACAAAAAGCCGGCATTGCGCCTGATGAACCGGTTGATTTGTTCTATTTTCAAGTTGTGAGACATTTCTGATGCCGATTTGCCCGATATGTCCGCGCCGCTGTAATTTATCCGAAGGTCAAACCGGATTTTGCAAAGCGCGTGTCTGTATAAACGGAAAAATTACGACCTTGAACTACGGGCGCGTAACATCACTTGCTCTGGACCCGATTGAAAAAAAGCCGTTATATCATTTTTATCCCGGCAGTGCGATATTATCGGTCGGCGGATTTGGATGCAACTTACGTTGCCCGTTTTGTCAGAATCATCATATTTCAATGGGCGGAATCAACGAAGTTCCGACACGGGAATTAACGCCGCAGGAACTGACGCTTCTGGCTCTTGATTTGGCACGGCAACCGCGCGGAAATCTCGGTGCGGCATTTACGTATAATGAGCCTTTTATCAGTTATGAATATGTGCGCGATTGTTGTGAATTTTTGCATCAGGCTGGGCTTAAAACCGTATTGGTCACAAACGGGCATATCAATAAAGAGCCGCTGCTGGAATTGTTGCCGCTGATTGATGCGATGAACATTGACTTAAAAGGCTTTACAAAAGGATATTACGATTACGTCGGCGGAAATTTTGAGTGTGTTAAAGAAACAATCGCAGCCGCGTATGGCAAGTGCCATATTGAAGTAACAACGCTTATTGTGCCGACCTTAAATGACAGCGAGGCTCATATGCGCGCCGAGGCTGAATGGCTGGCATCACTTTCACCGGAAATACCGCTTCATATCAGTCGTTATTTTCCGCATTATAAGGTGACGAATATTCCGCCGACACCGGTGGAAACGGTGTACCGGCTGTGTAAAACGGCGCGGCAATATCTCCATTTTGTACACGCCGGAAATTGCTGAAAATAAATATTGCAAATGCCGAAAAATTCAAATAAGATAATCATAAAATCAAATAATTAAGTTTTTATGATTATGACGGTAAATGTTATTATTGTAACTTTAGGGGCATTGCTTTTTGCGTGTGCGTATCTTTTTGGACCGAAAAAAACGGTTTTTAAAACGTATTACATTTTGAAATACGCATTGTTTAAACCGGTTGAATGGCTGATGCGGTTGATAATTGCTCTGTGTGGAATAAATAGCTATGTTTGGATGAGTTGGGGTGTGCTGATGCTTTTGGCGACAATCGAATTGCCCGAACAAAACTCTAAGTTTGTAGTATTTATGCTGCTTTTGCTCTACGGATGGCTGATTTTGTCGTTGGTTATCTGCAATTTCTGCGACGAAGATGACCGCGATTTTATCCGAATGACATTGGCACAGTTTGAGCATAAATTGTGTTTCAAAAACAAACAACTCAGTATGTATCCCGACGATTGGCATTGGATTGACTGACAAGTAAAGACCTTCGAAATAATAAATATTCGGAGGTTTTGCTTTTTTAAAACAATAAGTTCTGTTTAATAAAACGAAACAATATTTCCAATAAAAAATAAACGTGCCGTAAACCTTATTTACATACAAATTTTTAACTTTTCTTTACCATTTACCCTCTATACTGTCGGAAGTGATTTTGTAAAGGGGAAGAAATGTTCAAAAAAATAGCGGCGATTTTGTTGATTTTTACGGCGGTTTTTAATATTCAAAACGCTATGGCATCAACATCTTCAATTATGGTAAATGCCGATGACGGTAAGGTAATGTATGAAATAAACGCCGATGAACTCCGGTATCCGGCGTCACTGACAAAATTGATGACCCTTTATATTACGTTTAATGCGCTTGAAAACGGACGTTTGAAATTGACCGACAAACTAAAAGTTTCGCGGGCGGCAGCAAGTCGTTCGCCGTCCAAATTAGGTGTGCGTGCCGGTGAAACAATTACCGTCAAAGACGCGGTTATGGCAGTTATAGTAAAGTCCGCCAATGATTGTGCCACGGTGCTGGCGGAGCATTTTTCCAAAAGCGAGGCGGATTTTGCCGTGCTTATGACCAAGACTGCACGTAAACTCGGTATGAATCGGACAACTTTCAAAAATGCGTCCGGTTTACCGAATTCGTTACAAAAAACAACCGCACGAGATATGTCTAAGCTGGCAATGGCGGTGTATCATCATTTTCCGCAATATTATAAATGGTTCTCTGTGCAAAGTTTTCGTTATAAGGGGCAACTTGTAACCGGTCACAATCATCTTTTGAAAACCTTTTCCGGTGCCGATGGTATGAAAACCGGATACACTGCTGCGGCCGGCTATAATATTATCACATCGGCAAAACGGAATGGAAAACGCGTGATTGCCGTTACGATGGGACACCGTTATGTGGGCGAGCGCGACAAAAAGGCAGCGTTGATGATGGATAAAGGGCTGACGGCACTTAAAAAATCAAAATGGGTAGATGTCGCCGCGCTGACAAGAGAAATTAACGGCGGTCAGACAACACAAATTGCATCGGCACACAATTCTCGAAAAGTTATGATGCCGGTTTCCGCCAAACCGATTTTATATGCCAAAGCGGACACGGTTGTTCAATCGCCGGAGCAAGAGCAAAATTCGAGTATTTCAGACATTATTCAAACCGCATCAATCAATATACCTAACGTAAAAGTGTATATGCCGGTAGCGGCAAAACCAACCGGCAAGGCATTGGCAGGCAATACAAATATGCCGAAAAACACAAGGCCGACGACTGCCGCAAAAGGAGACTACGCCATTCAAATCGGGGCATTTTCGGATTATAAACGCGCCAAGAGTTATGCTTCTGACGTTAAAAATGATTTGGCAAAAAAATATGCAGCATACACAATTGAAGTTGAAAAAGCCAACAGTGCCGGCGGCACAATGTATCGGACCAAGTTGGTCGGAATGGGAAAAACAACAGCCGATGAGATTTGCCGCAGTATGAAAAGCCTTAAAAAATCGTGTATGGTGGTGGCGCAAAATCATACTTCTTCAAGTTGGGCGCAAAAATAATGGTTGACGTTCCGGTTATTGTCATAAGCAGTTCGGTTGCCGGTGTCGGTAAAACAACATTGGCATTAAATTTGGCCGCGGCTTTATGGTCGGACGGCTATACTGTGCATTTGTTTGCGCCGCACAACGAAACTATTTGCAATTTTCTGGTGCAGCGTGAGAAAATTTGTGTGCAAAGCGGGGGCGTTTTGCCGATGCCAGCCATAACAGATGACATAAGTTCCGTATTGGCGGACAGTGATAAGACGGTGATTATTGCCGATATTCCGACAGCTGAAAATGAGCAATATGCAGAGGTTTTTGCCGCAGCGCATACACTGATTACCGTTGCACGCAGTCCCAAGGATTTGCAATGGGAATTGACACACCCGTATATGAATTTGGTATGGGAAACAAAAAAGAATGTGGCCGCACGCGGAATTAAATATCTGAACTGGATTGCCGTGTTGAACGAAACGGACACACCGTCACAAGATACACTCGGTGCGCTCAAAGATGCGGCAAAAAAGTACGGTTTCCGCATAGCCGAGCCCGTACATACGCGTGATGCTTTCCGCTATATCGAAAACGGATATTGCGCGGCGGATATGGCAAAATTTCGACAGCTTTTTAAAATGTCTATGACCGATGTTTATGCACGTCGCGAAATTTTGACTCTGACCGATTTTTTGTGGCAAGGTAAATAGTAAGATAGAAAGTTGACAAAACGGATTGACAAGGCGTTTGCTTTGTAATATACTCATTGTATAACAAAATTATTCAGATATATGAAAATACTACTGTTTTTTATCGTGATTTTTATCGCGATTTTCTTTTATAAAGAATTGAAAACGGCATATTATATTTCGCGGCAACGGCAAATATTTATCAGCGAGAATCAATTGCAGACGCCGAAAATGCCTCCAATTTTATGGCGTATTTTGAAGCGGTCGGGCGATATTGTGATTTCGCTGGCGGTATGCATAACGGTTTTGCCCGTGCTTTATGTGTTTTTGGGCGCAATTATCAAACTGACCTCCAAAGGACCGATTGTATTTAAACAAAAAAGAAGAGGACTGTTCGGTAAAGAGTTTGTTTGTTATAAATTCCGCTCAATGTACATCGGAGTTGCAGACCGAAAAGCAACAATCAACGATGAGCGTGTTACGCCGATTGGGAAACTGATTCGCAAAACGCACTTAGATGAGTTTCCGCAATTTTATAATGTGCTGACAGGAGATATGAGTTTGGTCGGACCGCGCCCGTTGCCTGACGATCAGGTTAAGCTGTTTGCCCACCTGCCGCAGAAAAAGGCTCGTTTTCTTATTCGACCCGGCATTACCGGATTGGCACAAATACATTCGGGCAGAGAATTGCCGCCGGAAGAGTATTTGGCATACGACTTGGAATATATTTTTCATCATTCGTTGTTTGAAGATGTGCGTCTGATTATGCAAACTCTCAAATTTTCCGACATTTCTTATTAACAAAACACCGCAGAAACAGACTTTCTGCGGTGTTTCGTTTTTTAAAGAATTTAAGTGCTTGCAATAAATATTTAATAAAATATAATGAAACACAGACTGATAACTCTGTGAGGACGATATGGAAACCAGAAAATTTGCGGCAGCCGAAAAGAAAAAAAGCGGAAAATATAATTGTGCTCAAGCGGTTATTTGCACATATTGCGATAAGACCGGAATTGATGAACAAACGGCAATGAATATCGGCAACGCCTTTGCTGCCGGTATGGGAAATACGGAAGGCACTTGCGGGGCGTTGGTCGGTGCCGGCGTGGTGTTGGGTTTGATAAATAAAGACCGCATCGAATCAATGCGTAATATGCGGCAGATGATGAATAAATTTAAGGAGCGCAACGGCACCACACAGTGTAAAGTTTTAAAAGGTCTTGAAAGCGGCAAAGTTCTGCGCGAATGTCCCGATTGCGTAGCTGATGCCTGTGAATTTTTGGAAGATATGACAAACGCCGCAGACAAATAGGCTATTCTTCTTCAACAACAAAATCAAGCACTTCACACACGGTATCATAATCAAAACCGGCGCGAACAAGCGTTCCTATATCTTTTTGACGGAATTCGCGGCGTGTTTCTTGCGGTCGATACGGACCTATTTTTTTGCGTTTGGCAAGTTTGAGCGCCATTTTAAGCGGATTATATTCTTGTGCGGATAAGGCAGATGTAATTTGCGCATCGTCAATACCTTTGGCGCGGAGTTTGTTTTGAATATAACGTGCCGGCTTACCCGCGCTGAGATAACTCCGGACTTTGATTTCGGCAAAACGGTTATCGTCCAAATAATGCAAACGTTCAAATTCGGTCAAAATATCTTCTGCCCATTGATAGGCTTCGGACCTGTTCCATTCGGGATTTTCACGCGCATAAGCATCAATACGCCGATGCAACACGGCACGCAGGTTATCAACCGACGATTCATAGCGTTTGAGATAATATAAACCGATGTTTTTCAATCTTTGCGGTGTGATTTTTTTTTGTGGTTTGCGATGCGGACGGCGCGGTAAGGCGGCAGTTTCTTCTTCATTTAAATCAAACACTTGAAAATTCCTTTAAAATAAACTAAATAACAGAAAAAGTCAGGATAAATATAACGCAAAGAGGTTTTTAAATAATGAACGACACAAGTATTTCTTTTAATTTGGATAACAACGCATTCCGCGGACGCATCGTGCGTCTGGATAAGGTAATGACCGAGATTTTCAGCCGTGCGCAATATCCGGACAATGTTGCGGCGGCACTTGCCGAAACTACAGCGCTCGGCACATTGATTGCGAGTTTGATGAAATTTGACGGCATATTTACGTTGCAAATGCAGGGAACAGGTCCGATTTCCGTGTTGGTTACCGATGTAACATCGGCAGGCAAAGTTCGTTCGGCCGTTAAATATGATGAGAAGGCAATTGAAACGGCGCAAGTGCTGCGCAAAACCGAGGGCGAAATCGAGCCGACACCGCATTGGCTTGAAAACGGTGTGCTGATATTTACGATAGATCAAGGGAAAAATACCGACCTTTATCAGGGTGTTGTGGATTTACAGGGAAAAAATCTTGAAGAATGTGCGTTGCGGTATTTTAAGAACTCTGAGCAAATCGACACATATTTGCATCTGTATTTGAATAAAGACGGTGAAGTTTGGAAATCTGCCGGTATCTTGATTCAGAAAATGCCGCAAAAAGGCGGAAAAGAAGGAGCCGAAGATGATGAAACACTTAACGAATTGTGGAATGAAGATAAAATTCTGATGGATAGTCTGACCAAAGAAGAAATGTTTAATCTGGATTTGAAAGAAGTTTTATTCCGCCTGTTTCACGAGCATCAGGTCAGAGTCAATAAAGAGCAGGAATATGCTTTCGGTTGCCGTTGCAGTCGCGAAAAATTACAACAGACACTGAGCGCTATGAAACCGGAAGATATTGAAGATATGGTCGAAAACGGTAAGATTACGGCAACCTGCAACTTTTGCGGACAGGTTTATTCATTTGATAAAGGCGAACTGTTGCGGCATTAAAACAGTGCTTTGAGCAGAAAAATGCACCATTCTCGTGCAGAAAAAGACAGTCCGCCCTGGGCGGACGTAGTCCGAACCGAGGACCCCGTGCAGAACAAAACGCGTCATTCTTGCGCAAGCGAGGAGCCGAAGACGTCCTTGGACAATCTCCCGAAGAATAATACGTGTCATTCTGAGGGCTTTACGCCCGAAGAATCTCCTGCCATACAGTGTACTGTCGAATGATAAAGTCATACCTCTCGTAACGTTGTGCGTCTGCGAGTTGAGGTATCTGACCTTTGCGTAGCGCAAATTTTTTAACACATACATTGAAACAAGCTCAGTCCTTAGAAGAATCGGAAGACCCCTAAACGATTTTTGCTTAAGCCAAAAATCGTGGGGTGACTTTATTACTTAAAGACATGATATAAAAAATGTGTTAAAAGAAAAAAGAAGCGGACGATTGATCCAATCAAGAATTAACGTTCGTAAAGATCAGAATCTCCGCTTCTAAAGAAACTCAACACTTGATGGGTTGGTTGTACCACGTGCAGAGTGCGTACGTTAACAATTGTAAGTACATGGAGTAATATAATGCAAAACGACGAAAAATACAAATACTTTTTGGGAATAGATGTATCTAAGTCAAAACTTGACATTTATAATTCAGAAACCGGAGAATTTACTCAGGTTTTGAATAATGCAAAAAGCATTCAAAAATA
>JAFVBL010000007.1 GCA_017479985.1 Alphaproteobacteria bacterium
TTTGACGGAAGTAATGTTGTGGCAATATTTACAGTTTTGGACAGATGCTCCTAAAGAAGATATGCTTTGGAATGGTATAGCTAAAATAACCGGTATACTGACGTTGTCGCTAAGTGTTTTATTTTTTATCCCGAGCAAGGCGGGGACAGACAAAAATCTGCGCAGTCCGCTCTTAAAGTATCCGTTTTTATACACGGCATTTTGCTGGGCTATGGCAATAGGTACTTCTCTGTGGGCAAAGTATTATTTCCTGCCGGAATAAATACGGCAATGGTCGATAATCGGAGAGCAAAATGAAGAAAGATAAGTTTTGCGTTAAATATTCATTACCGGAATTATCAGAGCATTCCGAGTATTTTAATGCGCCGGAGTTATAGGATTTTAAATACTTCTCTTTAAATTCTTGCACTTTTGTTACTATTTGCTTGACAACGGGCAGCGGAGTTATTATCTTTTGAACATAATAATTATATGGAGCAGACTGATGAAAAAAGCTGAAAATGTTAAAGAATTTGTTGAACGGGTTGATGCTGCCAAAAAGCTGAATCCTAAAGATTTATCGTCCGATCAGGATTTAAGTATTGCCATTATGAACCTGATTTCGATTGAGGAACATCTTGTGTTTTCCGGTGCCAAGACCGGCAAAAATTCGTATTATGACCTAATTAAAGATGTGCGGGAAACACGTAAAAATTTGCTGCAAAAAATCATTCCGAGCTATGAGGGGGAAGTATGGTGTATCTCAAAACATTTGCTTGCAACCTCTATGCGGTTGATGGAAGTCGGCACTAAACAACAGTCTCTCGGCAACAATGAAGAAGCATACAAATTGTTTAATTCGGCATACGATATGTACTGCCTGTTTTGGGGCTTAAATATGGGAATGATGGAAACAAAAGACCTGAAATGGATTGAGCCTGATGTTGAAGAACTGAAAAAAATAACAGCAAAAGCAAGCGAAGCGATGGGGACGGCAACCGTCAGCGAAGCAACAGCGAGTGTTGCGGCAGAAACGCCGGTTGAAACCGGCGGCGCTTTGGCAAAAATGAAGAGCATTGTCCGCAAGGCGGTTAATTGTTGCATTGAGTAAAATAATGATTCGTAAACTTTTTATTTGTCTGAGCATTGCCGGCGTGTTGTTTTTGTCGGCGTGTCAAAAGAAAGAAGATATTATAACTCTTTCGGAACAAGAGATATATTTCTTTTATCAGGAAGGGTGTCCGCACTGCCATACGGCAGCCGAATATATAAAAGAGAAACATCCTGAACTGAAGCTTAAGAGTTTGGATATTGCAATGCCGGGAAATCGCCGAATGTTTCAACAGGCGGCTCAGGCATATAAACTCGGTGCAAGTGTCGGGACGCCGCTGATTTGTTTCGGTAAACAGTACGTGATGGGTTGGGGACCGGATTCACCGCGAAGATTTGAGCTTTACGCCAAAAAATATAAATAAAAGTTTTAGGAGATCGATTTTTTCGGTCTCTTTATTTTTATACTTTGCAAAGATGTTTTCATAGTTAAGTAAAAATAAACGATTTTTGTTTAGAATACACCTGAAAACGGAGTAAGGCGTGAAAAAACTCGGATATATATTGATAATGGTTTGTTGTTTGGGCGGATGCGCCACATTGAATTGGTGGGGCGGAAGCGACAAAATAACCGTACACAAAGGGGATACATTGTATAGTATTTCCCGCAGGTACAATGTGCCGATAAAAGATTTAATCAGCGCCAACCGCTTGTCTTCACCGTATACGCTGTACGTGGGGCAAACGCTGTCTTTACCGACAAAGCAATACCACACCGTACAGCGCGGTGAAAGTTTGTATGCCATAGCGCGTCAACACAATACCGATGTTGCCACATTGAGCAAAATCAATAACTTAAAAACGCCATATTCGCTTACAGTCGGGCAAAAGCTGATGTTGCCGACATCGGCTGCGGCAGTTTCAACGGCACGCACTTCATCGTGGTCATCTGTTCAGGCTTCGGACAATGCGCAAAACTATCGGCAGAACGCCGTTCCGACAACGCCGCCTGCGGCTCAGCGCAACACAAAATTTATGTGGCCGGTTCAGGGGACGGTTATTTCCGGATTCGGAAACCTCGGCAAAGGGCGAAAAAATGACGGTATCAATATCAAAGCCTCCCTCGGCACAACCGTTAAGGCTGCCGATGGCGGTACGGTGGCTTATGCCGGCAATGAACTCAAAGGATTCGGTAATCTGATTTTGATTAAACATAATGACGGTTGGATTACGGCGTATGCCCACAATGATAAACTTTTGGTTAAAAAAGGGCAGAAAGTTGCCCGCGGTGAAAAAATTGCTACGGTCGGACAAACCGGCAGTGTAACAACGCCGCAATTGCATTTTGAAGTCAGAACAGGCAAAAAAGCAGTCAATCCGCGTGCTTATTTGCCGTAAATGCTGATTGTGCAAAGCGCTTCGTTTATCTTGCAAATTCAAAAAATAAAGATATACTTTCAATGTCGGAGAAAATTATGACGGATATCAAAGCGACGATAGAGTGGTATATGACGGCCGGTGTGGAAGATTTTTGCACCGATATGCCGTTAAACGTTTTAAAACAAACGGTACCGGCAGCGCTTTCCGCTCAAAAGAAAGAAACACGGACGGAGTATTCTGATGCCGTTCAAAACACAGAAACGCAGTCGGAGTCTTCCGAACCGCCGGAAACTTCGCCTTACGTTTATTATCAAATGGCGGACACAAACGACGATATTCGTCCGGCAACGACACCGTTGGCGCAAATAAACACCGAAGCGTGTCAAAATGCCCGTGAAATCTGCGCAAAAGCACAGACGTTGGATGATTTAAGGGCGATGGTTGAAAATTTTGAAGGCTGTTCACTTAAATTTTCGGCAAATTCAACTGTTTTCGGGTACGGCAATCCGCAGGCGGAAGTAATGATTGTCGGCGAAGCACCCGGCGCGGATGAAGATCGCCTGGGCGAGCCGTTTGTGGGACGAAGCGGACATTTACTCGATAAAATGTTGGCCTCTGTAGGTCTAAATCGTAATGATGATTGTTATATCACAAACATATTACTTTGGCGTCCGCCCGGAAATAGAACGCCGACATCGGAAGAAGTTGCCGTATGTCTGCCGTTTTTACAAAGACAAATAGAATTGATTAAGCCGAAGATTATCTTTATTTTGGGACGCAGTGCCGCCAACGCGTTGCTGGACAATACGGATACGATTTCCGATTTGCGCGGGCATTTTATTGATTATGTTACGGAGAGCGGTTTAACCATTCCGACCTTATCCGGTTTCCATCCGGCATATTTGTTGCGTACGGCCGCACAAAAGGCAAAATCGTGGAGCGATTTGCTGCGTTTGAAACGTAAATTAAGGGAATTATAGTTTTTTCAAAAAATTAAGAAAAATTAAAGAATAATAGATTATCATACAGTCAGATTTTAATACTTTGGAGCAAAAAAGATGAGTATAATAAACAAAATTACGGTATCCTGTTTGGTTTTGGGTTTGGCTTTTTCAGTGGCAACAGCTGCCGGTGCACAGGTGCGCCGGCGCGTTGTTGATGGGGCTCAGGCAAACGTGAATAATGAAAATGCCGAAAATGCAAAACAAATTGAAAAAACTTCCGAAGAAGGAGCTATTATCTTCCGAATTGAGGATATTAAGCCGCTGACAAACGAAAAAACGGGACTGATTGACAAGTGTTCGTTTATGGTGACGGTATTTAACCGTATGGATGTCGAAATTCAGGAAGCAACTTTGGACTTTTTATGGCGTGATACGATTGCCAAAAAGTATAAAATTGCCGATGACGATGTCAAGGCGGTTGCATCGCCGGAAGAGGCTATAACACTGATTACAAAAACGGTGACAATTGATAAAATCAAACCGCATCGTCAAAAAAGTTTTGCAGAAGTTGTGGAAACGGATAAGTGTTTTTTGTTGTTTGACCAGTTGGAATATCAAATCAAAAGTTGTATCGCCGAGGGTGATAAAATCGTCATTCGCAACAATCAGAAAATCGGTTCGGGAAGTTGCGGCAATCGCTTTGACTATATCAACTCTAAAAATCCGGAATATTATTCTGAGTTTAAAGATACACCGGAGAGCGTGTTGCAACAACAGGCCGAGGAAGAAAAAGAAGCTGAATTGGAAGGCGTTAATAAGGCGTACGACGGTGTTTTGGCAGTAATTGAAAAAATTGATGCCGAACTGGATAAAATTGCTAAGGTTGAAAAGCCGGAAGAAAACGCCGAAGACAATAAAAAAGATGCCGAGGCAAAAGAAAAGGAACAGCCTAAAGAAGCCGGTTACAACAACGAGTCGGACAAAAACAAAACACTTCAGACAAAGGGTTCAAAAGAGGCCGGATACAGCAATAAATAGGCTTTATGACGGCAAGACGGAGAAGGATCGGTAAATGCAAAAAATAATTCTGGCAATAGTTTCTGCAATGTTTGTAACCTTTGCCGCAAATGCACAGGTTTTTGAAACTGATGACGGTGAGCCGAAGATGGAGGTTTCGCCTCAGGCAAAACAGCGTCAGGAAGAAGATAAGATGCTGAAAGAGCTTGAAAAAACAGGCGAACTGCAAAAACTTCAAGAATTCTCAGATTCTCCGTTTGTTCAAGCTGAAGTTAATTTGAACGACGAAAATGAAGAGCCGGAAAAAGTTTATGATAACAGCATCGGTAAAATTATGGAGTTTAAGATAGTGAACGGCAAAGTGATATATGCCGATCCCGATGACCGTAAAATCCTGATATATACCGAAAACTTCAAAGTAGAAAGAGGTATTGACGGTATGGCCAGATGTTCAATGCGGATTTATGTTTTGAATGACCTCAAAGAACGGATAAATACTTTTGCATTTAAACTTATTTGGCCTGAAATCAGTACGGCGATGCAGATGAAAAAAGTCAATCCGGGGGTACGCACATATAATGATATAATGTTGCTCGGCAACGGCTGTTTTTCAATGGATAAAACGCCGACCATAGAGGTCAATCGCTGTCGCGTTAAGGGAAAAACTCAGGAGCAGTGTGCAAACGCGGTGCATTGGTTCAAGAAAGACAGATAAAGCCGGTTCAAATGTTTTTGTGCGCCGTTGCGGTGAGTCGTAGCGGCGATTTTTATATGCACAAACTTGGTCTGAAGAAGATATTTTGCTTTACTGAAAAAAATCGGTCAGATATAATATATGCATATTATAAAAGGATAATCTGTAAATATGTTTTCGGTATATTTGCTTAAAGATAAATTTCAAACATTATTGCGACCGCTGTCCGACGGTTGTGCGACATTGGGACTGACGGCAAACTTTGTGACAATAAGCGCCTTTGTCTTATCGTGTGTCGTCGGCGGTGCGGTTTATGTATTGACGCTGCAAAATGCACTGTGGTATTGGTTATTGCCGATAGCTTTGTTTTTGCGTATGGCGCTTAATGCAGTTGACGGAATGATGGCACGTGAACATAATCAACAATCGGCACTCGGTGCTGTTTTAAATGAACTGGGCGATATTCTCTCGGATTGTGTGATTTATGTTCCGTTTTTGTATGTTTCGGGCATTTCGGAACAGCTGATTTTAATATTTTCCATATTGACGATTGTCAGCGAAACAGTCGGTGTTATGGGTGTGCAAATCGGTGCTTCACGACGTTATGACGGTCCGATGGGAAAGAGTGACCGTGCATTTTGGTTTGGTGTTTGGGCAGCGATTTCGGCGCATTGTACCATATCCGCAAACGTATCCGCAATCTTGACGGAAACGCTTTGCTTTCTGCTGATTTATACAATAATCAACCGCATATATCACGCATTGAAAGAGGTGAAAAACAAATGAGTTATTGGTCTCAGGGTATAAATTTTGCGGCACTGTGTTTTTGCATTTTTACGGCAGTGCTGACGTTGTCGGTATTCGTCTGGAGCAGATACAAAAGTTCTCCGGCATTAACAATGTTTAACAAACGTATGGCATCGCTTTGGGTGTTGATTATATTGTTTGTGACAGCTTTTGTCGGCGGTAAATTTGTTGCTTGTCTGTTTTTTGCCGCACTCAGTTTTGCGGGTTTGTTGGAATATGGCAAGATGATTGCCGTAAAACATCGGTTTGAAACGCGGAGTATCTTGCCGTATGTTTTTGTGCCGTTGCAATATTCAGCGCTTTTTTTCGGCAGTGATTTTACTTTTTGCGCAATGATTCCGCTTTCGGTATTTGTGTTGATACCGTATGCCGGCATTTTAAATCGCCGCGCTTCGGATATCGGAATAAAATGCCTGTTTGATTATGTCGGATTGATGCTGACGGTGTATGCCTTGAGTTATATGTGCGCTTTTCTGACATTGCCGCTTTCCGATGAAACGGACGGTGCGGCATTGTTGCTTTTTGTGCTGATTCTGACTCTGATGAGCGATTTTTTTCAGGCAATATGCGGCTTTTTATGCGGCAAACATAATGTTGTACCGATGCTCAGCCCGCATAAAACGTGGGAAGGTCTGATTGGCGGCGGTTTGTTGACGGCGATTTTGTCGTGGATTGCAGGGAGGTATCTGACGCCGTTTACCGTCTTGGAACTGCTTGTATTCGGTTTTGTACTGAATTTTGCGGCTTTTTGCGGCGATATCACGGTTTCGGCAATCAAACGTTATGTCGGCGTAAAAGATAGCGGCAAACTTCTGCCGGGGCACGGTGGTTTGCTTGACAGATTTGACAGTATTATGCTGACGGCTCCGTTGCTGTTTTGGTATGTCTTGTGGATTTATTAAAGTTTCCGGAGGTTATATGAAAGAACGAAAATTTGAAGAATGTTATTTCAGAACATCGGATAATGTGGAATTATATTATAAACATTGGCCGGCCGTGCAAAAAACAGACAAAGCCGTTATTTTGTTTCATCGCGGACACGAACATTCGGGACGTTTGCAGCATATTGCCGATGAACTGAATCTGCCGAATGTGGCGATGTTTGCGTGGGACGCACGCGGTCACGGCCGTTCTCTGGGGGAACGCGGGTACAGTCCGAGCGTTGATCGTTCCGTTGCCGATGTGGAGGAGTTTGTGAAACATATTGCGCAAACGTATGGAATACCGGTTAAAAATATGATTGTGATTGCGCAAAGTATCGGTGCGGTTTCTGTATTGGCTTGGATTCACGACTATGCACCGGAAATTCGCGGCGTCATTGCCGCATCACCGGCATTTGATGTTAAACTTTATGTGCCTTTTGCGCGTTCGCTGATAGCTCTGGGGCAAAAAATTATGGGTCAGTTTTATGTCAGTTCGTACGTTAAGGCACGCTTTTTGACTCACGATAAGGAACGTATTTATTCTTATAATCACGACCCGCTGATTACCAAACAGATTGCAACCAATATTCTGCTTGAATTATATGAAACGTCGGAAAGAATTGTGGCCGATGCCGCAGCAATAAAAGTACCGTTGCAGCTTTTTGTCTCCGGCAGTGATTTTGTGGTACATCAAAAAGCCGTGTATGATTTTTATGATAAAGTCGGTTCACCGCATAAAGAAAAACATATTTTGGAAGGATTTTATCACGATACTCTCGGCGAAAAAAATCGCGCGCCGGTGATGCTGAAAATGCGGCAGTTTATCGAAAAATTATACGCCGAACCGTTATTTAAATATGACTATTCTCAAGAGGATAAAACCGGCTTTTCGGCCCAAAAGCTGAAAGAGTTGCAAGCACCGGCAAAGTGTTGTTTTAAACGCGCTTATTACGGACTTCTGACGTGGATGTTGCATCATTTCGGTTGGCTGTCCGAGGGTATGAAGTTAGGTTTGAAAGAAGGTTTTGATTCCGGTCCGTCGCTGGATTATGTGTATAATAACAAGCCGTCCGGAAAATTGTTGATAGGTAAACAGATTGATAAAAGATATCTGAACAATATCGGTTGGCGCGGTGTGCGAATACGTAAACAGCAACTTGTCGAAACGCTTTATCGCACAATTTATCTGTTGCAAGAAACCGGAAAATCGGTGCGGATTGCGGATATTGCCGCCGGATACGGACGCTATGTTTTTGAGGCTCTGGACAAGGCAGATGGTGTGGAAAGCGTTATTTTGCGTGATTTTAATGAGGCCAATGTGGTGCGCGGGCAAAAATTGATTACCGACAAAGGTTTGGAAAATATCATTCGCTTTGAAAAAGGTGATGCTTTTGATGCGGCAAGTTTGGCAACAATAAAAAATAAGCCGAATTTGGTGATTATATCCGGTTTGTATGAGCTGTTTGCCGAAAATGACTTGTTACGTGCTTCGTTAAAGGGAGTATTCGACATAATGGAGCAGGGCGGTTATCTGATTTATACCAATCAGCCGTGGCATCCTCAGTTAGAAATTATCGCACGGGTTCTGAACAGCCATCGTCAGGGCAAAGCGTGGGCAATGCGCTGCCGTTCGCAAGCGGAAATTGATTCTCTTGCAGCCGATGCCGGTTTTGAAAAAGTATCGCAACTTTGTTCCGAAAATGCGATTTTTACGGTTTCGGTTGCACGCAAAAAATAAAGGAGAAAAGAACAATGGCGGAAAAGACGGAAAAAATTTTGCAATCCCAGACTGCCGGTCGGGTGATTGTTGCCGTTTGCGGATTCGGTAAATGGATAGCTTTTGTTTCGGCGGTGGTTTGCGTCCTGAGTTTCTTGTCAAATTTAAAAAGTGATTTATTACGCATTATCTTGGTCGTTGCTGTATTTTTGGCAACTCAAATTTGTGCGTGGCGCGTATATTTGGATAAATTCCTGTTTGAAATTTTATACGATAAAAATATGTCCGTATCGCATTTTGATTTTGCGCTTTATTATTTATTCGGCCGGCAAATCAAAGACAAAACCTACGCCGAACGTTGGAACGGAACACGCTGTTTGATATATTTTGCGCTTCTCGGCTTGCTTTTGCAATGTACCTTGTTGCTTGCCGGATTGTTTTAAGTTTTTCATAAAGAGCAGATAAAAAACAATCCCGACTTATTAAAGACGGGATTGCTTTTAACGCTTATATCAGTTTAAAATTCCTGCAGAACTTCGGCACTTTCCGCAGCTTTATCTATATTAACCATAGCGATTTTGTTGTAGCCGGCATCAACGTGCACAACTTCACCCGTAACGGCGGCGCCCAAATCCGAGAGCAAGCTCAGAGCCATATTGCCGACCTGTGTTTGCGTCACATTGCATTGCAATGGTGCATTGAGCTCATTCCAACGCAAAATGGTGCGGAAATCTCCGATACCTGATGCCGCCAACGTTTTAATCGGACCGGCAGAAATCGCGTTGACACGTACGTTTTGTTTACCCATATCCACAGCGGCATAACGTACCGATGCTTCCAAAGCGGCCTTTGCCACGCCCATAATGTTATAGTTCGGCAAAACGCGTTCGGCGCCCAAATAAGTCAATGTCACAATCGCGCCGTTTTCGTTCATAATCGGCGAAGCGCAACGGCAGGCTTCCAAAAACGAATAGCAGGAAATATGCATTGTATTTAAGAAATTGTCGAGCGTGGTATCAATGGTACGTCCGCGCAGCTGATCTTTATCGGAAAAAGCGATTGCATGCACCACAAAGTCAATTTTGCCCCACTTTTCGCCGAGTTCCTTAAAGCAATTTTCGACCGAAGCGCTATCCGTCACATCACACTTTATCAACAACGGATTATTCAGCTGTTCTGCCAGCGGTTTTACGCGCTTTTCAAGCATTTCGTTCTGATACGAAATCGCAATTTGCGCACCGTGTTCATTCAGCGCCTGAGCAATTCCCCACGCAATAGATCTGTCATTGGCAAGTCCCATAATCAGACCTTTTTTACCCGCCATAAGTTGTTCTGCCATAGTTTTATCCTTTTTTAAGTTATTTAGTTCTATATTAAATTATGTTTGAGATATTTATACAGAATTTATCTTATTTGTAAATCTTTTTTTGAAAGTTGTGCGATGTGCAAAGGTTTTATCTCTAAAAAGCAGCGGCAAATTATATGGTTGTTTGCCAAATATTTGTTTACTCGTGTGCAAGACGCGATGATTCTCCGCTCTGCGGCAGCATTGAGTTATACGACATTGTTGGCGGTTGTGCCGTTTATGGCGGTTGTGTTGGCGGTGTTTGCGTTTTTTCCGATGTTTGCCGATATGCGCGCACAAGTACAAGATATGCTGATTCGCTATGTTATGCCGGATATGATTCAGAATGTGCAAAATTATGTGACAGAATTTATTGGTGCGGCCGGCAAACTCACCACCATCGGTTTGGGCGGTATTGCACTGACGGCAGTGTTTATGCTCTCAACCATTGAAGACAGTTTCAATTTTATTTTTCAAATCAAGCGGCGGCGCAAAATCACCACAAAAATATACGGTTATACATTTATTATTATCGTATGCCCTTTGCTCATCGGTTCGGCACTGTATCTGAAAGGTTATTTGTTTACAATCCGCTATCTTAATCCCGAAAACATTATAGGTTATAATTTGTTTGCGGCTTATATTCTGCCGCATTTGCCGACATTGCTGTGTTTGATGTTTGCGTATGTTTTGGTGCCAAACAAAAAAGTTTGTTACAAAAATGCGTTTTACGGTGCTTTGTTTGCCTCTGCGGCAATGTTTATTCTGCGTATCGGGTTCGGCTATTTTTTAGCTCTCAACGTAACATACAAAACAATTTACGGCGCATTGGCGGCAGTTCCGGTGTTGCTTGTTTGGATGTATCTGTGGTGGAACGTGGTGCTTTCCGGCGCCATTTTAACCGCTGCATTGGAAGACTTTAGTCATAAAAAAAGCCTCTGGCGCAAGGTTGCCGATGCTTCTTCGGGTAATTCAGAACAAACATAAATAAGGCAGTATTTTTATCAAAAACCCTGCGGAAATTTTTCGGTTGCTTTTTATTCGGCTTTTCGATACATTAAAAACGGAGAAAATGTTATGAGTATCTTATCTTCTATTCCGCTGTTTTCGGTCGGAGGCAGTATTCTGGGGACGTCGGCATCGCTGTTGGCTACCGCTGCAATTTTTGCCGGCTGGGCATTGATTTTGCTTGTGTTGCACCCGCTGCACGCCACATTGTTTATTATTGCTGCATTATTTGAATACGCCGTTATTTCGTGGTTTGGTTTCCATCTGTGGTTTAATTTTTTCAGCTTTTTTATTTGCTATATTGCGCTGTTTGTGCTGTATTCTGTGTTTTTGCGCAAACTTCTGCCGTTGCCGAAAAGCGACATTGAACATCTGATTAAACTCAGCGAACTCAAAAAAGAAGACTTGCTGACCGAAGAAGAATATAAAGCAGCCAAAAAACGTCTGCTTAAAATCAGACACTAATCGTCGGAAATGTTGCTGTCTATCCATAGCGATTTGATAAATGCCTGCCGTTGGTCGCGTACCGGATTACACGAAATAACACCGCTTGCATCAGCCAAACATTGCATTCCGATATCGGCACTCTGATAACTGCCGTATTTGCCGTATACATCGGCAATTTTAGGCAGCATATCTTCAATTTCTTCGATTGTATCGGCACAAAAATATGAGTCATAGCTTGAACTTGAAGTGTTTTTGCGACCGATTTTGAGCGTAAAACAAGTTTTATCTCGGTCTGCTTTAATGGTACGATTATCGGTATAATCTGCGGTACGCCCGTCTAACCCATCGGCAAAAAGCGGAATTCCTTCAGCACTGTTTGCGTTTGAAAAATTACGAATCCCGCCGTTTGTATCGGCTTTATAAATGGTATCCACGTCAAAAATACCGATAAAATCCGCATTTTCGGCAGAAGTAGCTGTTTTCATACCGATTTCGCCAAACTTTTTGCTGAGCAATCGGCGAATATCTGCGGCATAAGTACTGCGCATACCGCTTCTGAAATAAATGCTTTGCCCGTGCTCCTGCGCCAGCGTATTACTTATCTTTAAGTGATACGGATCTTGCGCACACGCCGAAATCATCAAACCGGCAATAACAATCATAAGTTTTTTCATATTTTCTGTCCTTTGTCGTATATGTCATAAATATATCTGCTTAATTTTAATTTTTTATTGATAAAATATAAAATATATGTATTTTATCGTTCGTTGGAATAAAAAATGAGTATGCCTGAAAAAAATGTTGATATTTTTGCACTGACGGATTGTCATCAGGAGGCGCGCAAATTGTGCCTTCTTTTCAGCGGTATCATAAAACGTGCGCAGACCAACGGCAGAAATACACTGATTTGTGATTGCGGCGATTTATTTAAAGGAATTTACGACCGGGAGCTTTGTGTCGACAGCTATTTGAAGTTGCGCCGGAAATTGCCTGAGGCTAAAATTGTTGTGGCGCTCGGTAATAACGACTTTGGCTTCAACAGTGAACAGCTTAATTTTTTACAACAAACCGCCAAGCGTTTTAATCAGGCAAATATTCACGTTTTGTGCGCCAATTTGCAGGATTTGGAAACCGGTACTTGCCCGAAATGGGTTGACCCGTATATTCTGCTTGAAATCAACGGCAAAAAAATATTGCTGACGGCGTTTTGCGTCAATTATATCAAATTGCAGCGCTACGGTTTACAATTATGTGATTTGTCTGAAACACTGCAAAAACTTGCTCCGACCGTTAAATATATTGCACCGGATGCGTTTATTATTCTTAATCACGCATTGCGTACCACCAGCGCCGAACTTTGGAAAACGGCACAGCAATGCGGGATAAATGTTGATTTGATTATCGGCGGACACGAACATTCGACAGTCGAACCGAATCCGGAACAGCGCACATATTATCCGCAGGCATTCAGCCGCACAATGTTAAAGTTTGATTTGGAATTTGGCGAAAAACAAACCGAATTGGCGTTGATTGAGACAGTTTCGCAAAAAACGGAAAAACTTAATGCAATTTTTGCAAAGGCGCTTGATGAATACGAAAATCAGGTCGGTTTAAATGTTTCGATAGCCAGAAGCACTCTGGATTTGCCGCGTTCATATTCCGATGCGTGCCCGCTCGGCAGCTTTGTCGCCGATCAGATGCGGCAGGCAGCAAAAGCCGACTTGGCAATGCTTTCCACCGGATATTTGACCCACGCGTTGCGCTATGAAAAGGACAAGATGCTGACAATGTATAATTTGGAACGTGTTTTTTCTGCCGAAACGCCGGTGCAAACGGTTATGCTCTCGCCCAAAACACTCAAAGCCGTCTTAAATAATGCGATTCGTTTTCGCTATATGCAGATTTACGGTAACACCAGATTTTTGCAGTGTTCCTCTAATTTGGGTATTATTTGCGCACAAAATGCGGAAAATTTCGGCGAAGTCAAACAAATTATCATTAACGGTGAACCGATATTGGACGACGACGGTAATCCTCAGCATCCCGAAGACGAATATCTGTGCGCGGTAGATCCGTTTATCGGCTCGGGTGAACTCGGGTATGATATGTTGCGTGCCGTGTCGAAAGAAACGCTGTTGAAAAATAATCGGTTGGTGCGTATAAAAGATCTGATTTTACAAGCGGTGAAAGATGCCGAACACCAATATTCGGAAGGTTTTGTTTATCCGTATACCAAAATCATCGATTTGCAGAATAAAAATCAATAACAAAAATATCTTGACAAAAAAATGAAAGTATTGTATACAGGCTATGTATTTGAGTTATTGAGAAATTATGATGTAGCGATTCTGTTTGGGCGATTTTCGTTTGAATGATGTGGCATACGTCTTGCTTCTCCGGCTTAATACACAATGTTTTACTTAAAAGAGGGAACGGGACGTGGCAAAGGACACACCCTCTATAAACAAACTCAGATTAGCGTATGGCAAAGTTTGAGTTTTTTGCTGAAGACGTCAAAAAGGTGATTAACGACTTGCATCTCTACCGTTCAGGTTGGGCAAATGACATTCGCGAAGGATGGAATTGTTCAATCCCCGGAGCCAAGGAAATTGAGTACGAATTGTACGAGATTTCTGCAGTTATCATTCTCGCTTTGGATGATCGTTTGGCAGGGCGCGGATGGGACAAGATGGCAATGTTTCTCACCAAAGACAAATTGACCCGTCTGGTGCAGTCTGAGAACTTTAAGAAGTTTGACGAAATGGGACAGTTACACCTCTGCGGAGTTGTTACCGGCGGAACCAAACATCATATTCGAGTGATGTTTGAGTGTTTGGAAGCCTTAACCGCCTGATGGAAGTACAAAAAAGAGAGTAAAGGTTGATATGCCTTTGCTCTCTTTTTTGATATATCCGAAATTGTTGTTCAAAAAATGCGCATTTTCTGTTGCAAGAAGGCAAAATATGTGTATGATAGCATACTAGGAGACTTGGTATATGGTAAAAATATCGGCGTATGTCATCACACTGAATGAAGAAAAGCGACTGGGAAAAACATTGGACGCTTTGGAACAGGTTGCCGACGAAATCGTTGTGGTCGACAGCGGAAGCATCGACAGAACAGAAGAAATTGCCCGCAGTCATTCAAAAGTGCGTTTTATGCATCACGATTGGATAAGTTATGCCAATCAGAAGAATTTTGCGCAGAATCAATGTAAATATGATTGGTTGTTGATGATTGATGCCGACGAAGTGCTTTCTGATGAGCTGATTGCCGAAATTAACGAGATTAAGAAAGACCCGCTTTATGTGGTATATAAAATCCGTATCGGTGATATGTTCCCGGGGTTTAAACGACCGCGTCCGTTTACCAAGATGTATAACTTGGAGCGGCTGTATCATAAAGATTATGCTACAATGTATCCTGATTTGCTGACAAAAGACCGTATTGCTTTGACGGACGACGTGCGTGTCGGGCAGCTCAAAGGGTTGGTGCATCATTATTCGTATTTGACGATTGCCAATCAAATCAATAAGTTAAATCATTTTACAAATCAGGTGTTGGAAACGGCATTATCCGAAGGCAAGCATTATTCAAGATTTCGTCTGATTACGGAATTTTTCCGCCAGTTTTTCTGCTACTACATTATTAAACGTCAATTTTTAAACGGGCGTTGGGGGCTGATTGCTTCCGTGAATTTGGCGTATTTCCGCTTTGTGAAGATTGCCAAATGGGTTGAGTGGCAAGCCACACACAATGAAAAATAAACGCAAGCTTACTTCGGGTATGACACTGAAGTGCTTCACTGATGACAGTCTTTTTTATTACTCAAAAAGAAAAACAGCCATTGTCGGTTTTTGCCGGTCGGCAAGATGCGAAATGACTGTCATTTCATATTTATTATAGTCGTACGAGAATTATCCTAACGACGGCATCAGATTTTTAACGTTTTGGTTATAATAATTTTCTGCCCATTCGCGCATTGAATCCAACACCGGTTTCAAACTGTAACCGAAGTTTGTCAGTGTATATTCCACTCTCGGCGGAATTTGCGCATAAACAGTACGGATAAGAATCCCTTTTTCTTCCAAAGCGCGTAAATTTGAAGTCAAAACTTTTTGCGTAATATCGCCGAGTTCTTTTTTGATTTCACCAAAGCGCTTGGTGCCGTCCATCAGTTCTTGTATAATCATTACTTTCCAACGGTCGCCCATTGTTTTGAGCGCCACTTCGACCAGATTCTGCGGCATTTCAATCATTTTTTTGCTCCCAAAATATACATATACGCACAATATATATCATCATTAAGTCACAGATGCAAGTATAAATGTGAATTTTCCGCAAAAAAAGGACAATACTACGGCTCTTCAAAAACAATGCGCATTTTTTTGCCGTAAAAGTTTGTAAGTTTGCGGATTGAGCCGTATTGTATAAATTTGCCGATTTCCATACCTTCAATAACATAAGCAGGTACACCTGTTTGCTTTTCTACGTGACGTATGTATAAACGCTTTTCGTCGCGCATTTTCCATAATTCGTGCCCGATTTGGCGCGTTGTTTCTCTATCTAACAGAAAACCTTTTTTGGTCATTTTCAGAACTCCCTAATTTGTTAAATTAAAACAAAAACGACCACTCAAAAAGCGGTCGGGAGTTCGAAACTGCGAATAATCAGTCCGATGTATTCAATATATTCCATCGGCTCCCCACCACGAGGAGTTTTTTATTCGTGGAGTTTCGACACTCCGCCGGCGACCTCTCGCCGACAAAGATTATATTAAAGCAAGTTAAAAAAATTGCAAGAAAAAATTATAACGTCCAAGCATTCGGAATGTGACGCAGCCGAAACGGCAGTGTAATCAGAATCGCATCAAATCGTATGTCGTAATCGGAAAATTGCGGATTATGCTTGAGAAACGATTGGGCGCCGCGCAAGATTCGCCGCTGCTGCTCCGGCATAATGGCGTAGGCGGCATTATCAAGTGTGGTGCGTTGTTTAACTTCAATAAATACCAACAGTTTGCCGCGGCGGGCAATAAAATCTATTTCACCGGCGGTTGTGCCGCGTCCGGTGATGTAATTTTGCGTGACGATTTGAAAGCCGTGCAGACGCATATAAGTCCGCGCCAAAAATTCCGCACATTTTCCGCGTCGGTAATTATTCATTTTTCAACTCCAACGCCAGCGCATAAACTTCGTTTTTATTCAACCCGTATTGTGTGCATATTTCTCTGACCGCCGTTTTGAGCGATGTTTCAGTCAGGCGTTTTTGTAAGATTTCACGCACATCTGCGATTTTAAATTCGTGCGCGGTCGGCGGCGCAATCATCAGTACAAATTCGCCGCGCGGTTCATTGTCGATAAAATGTGCCGTTACTTCGGCAAAACTTCCGACAACAACTTCTTCATACATTTTGGTCAGTTCGCGGGCAACGGCAATTTCTCGTGTGCCGAAAATTTGAGCCGCCTGTTCGAGAGTTTTTAACAAACGCGGTGCGGTTTCATAAAAAATCAGCGTCGTATCAATATTTTTAAGCTCATTAAATAAATCGGAGCGCGCTTTATCTTTATTTGGAATAAAACCGGCAAACATAAAACGATTCGTCGGCAGACCGGAAAGTTGTAATGCCGTAACAACGGCACACGCGCCCGGTACAGCCGTGACATAAACATTTTGTTTGCGGCATTTGCGCACCAACTTATATCCGGGGTCGGAAATAAGCGGCGAACCGGCGTCGGAAACAAGCGCGACAGCCGCACCGGAATTGATTAAATCAATCAGATTCTGTGCCTGCTTTTCTTCCGAATGGTCTTCGTATTTGATAAATTTTTTGCTTAAAGGCAGTCCCAAAAGCGAAAACAATTTTTTTGCAACCCGTGTATCTTCACAGGCAATAACCTCGGATAAGCGCAGAATTTCAAGCGCACGCGCCGAAATATCCTGAATGTTGCCGATAGGGGTGGCGATGATATATAATCCGTTTCTTAACATTTTCTTAAACTTTAGCTTTACAAAAAGATTATTTGGCATTATTGGTATTATATTGTCAGATATTTTAAGGAAAAATGCAAGTGTTAAAAAAAATCGGTATCTTTTTTGTATGTGTAATGTTAAGCGGTTGTTCTTTGTGGCACAGAGATTCGGACTATGACCCGTATCGGCATTACACGGTTGATAAACAGACGGTCAATATGACGGAGATGACGGATTATTCGCAAGTTGACTTGGGAAATGCCGGCAGTTTCAGAGTCGCTATGCTGTTGCCGTTGAGCGGAAGCGCCGGTTCTGTAGGGCAGAGTATGAAAAACGCCGCAATGATGGCAATCGGTGATATTAACAACAATAATCTGGTGGTGCAGTTTTATGATACAAAGAGTACGGGCAGCGGCGCACGTGTTGCACTTGAAAATGCACTCAACGCCGGAAGTAATATGATTTTGGGACCTCTGACAAGCGAAGAAGTTTCCGCCATCAGCACCGAGGCCAAAAACAAAGGTGTGCCGGTTGTTTCGTTTTCAACTTCGCCGAATGTATTGCAAAGCGGCATTTATTCACTCGGACTCTTAAATGAAAATCAAATCAATCGCATAATCAAATATGCCGCCGATAACGGTCGTTCACGCATTGCTGCCGTGTTGCCGAATAATCAAAGCGGTGAAAATATGTATCGTTCACTGTTGAAAGCCGCGCAAAACAGCGGTATTCAAGTGGTGAAAGTCGGATTTTATGCACCGACAAGTATGGATTTTACGGGGTTGGTGACGCAAATGAAGAGCGGCGGTGTCGGCTTTGATGCCTTGTTGATACCGGAAACGGGAAATCGTCTGAAAGCAATATCTTCTATGTTCAGTTATTATGATGTGGCGGCACCGGAAGTTTTGTTTATGGGGACATCGGTGTGGGATAACAGTTCTCTCGGCAAAGAAACCGAACTTTACGGGGCGGCGTATCCGGCAATGCCGTTGAAAAATAAAAACAGATTTGCCGAAAAATACAGGGATTTATTCGGTTCTTCGCCGACAGGACTGAGCGTTTTTGCATACGATGCGGTGGCTTTGGCATCGATGGTGGCGCGTCAGGGCGGCAATATTTATGAGCAAATTCTGCGTCCGGAAGGATATACGGGTATGAGCGGCGCGTTCAGAATTTTTGCCGACGGTACCAACGAACACGGTATGGATATTCTAAAGGTCTCGTCCGGCGGTAAATATGTGGCGGAATATGCTCCGAGCCAATTTTACGGGTATCCGGCGCAAAACACCGCAGCGGGCGGATATATGCAAATGCCGCAGATTTTCGGCAAGAATGCGGCAGAATTGCAAAATATGATACCAAACGTGCAATAACTGATTTTTTTGCTTGCAAAAGAGCCGGTTTTGCGCATTATAAAGAAAAGTAAGTTTATGAAGGGCTCGGGGTTATACCCCCGCCAACTCGGTCAGGTTCGGAAGGAAGCAGCCGTAACGGGGTCGGATAAGGTCCGAGTCCCTTCGCCTCAAAAATAAAGAAGGTTAAATGGCAGAAACAAACGAAAATAACCAATATGTGGCTCTGGCACGCAAATATCGTCCGCAGAATTTTGAAGATTTGCTCGGACAAGATGCGTTGGTGCAAACTTTAACCAATGCGATTAAAAACAATCGTTTGCATCACGCATATATTTTGACCGGCATCCGCGGAGTCGGGAAAACCACAACCGCGCGTCTGATTGCCCGTGCCATTAACTGCATCGGACCGGACGGGCAGGGCGGACCGACGATTCACCCGTGCGGAGAATGTGAAACTTGTAAGGCAATCGCCGCCGACCGGCATATCGATGTTATAGAACTTGATGCGGCGTCCAAAACCGGTGTTGATGATATGCGTGAGATTTTGGACGGGATTCGCTATAAGCCGGTCAGCGCACGTTATAAAGTTTATATTATCGACGAAGTGCATATGCTTTCAAAGAATGCGTTTAATGCACTGCTTAAAACATTGGAAGAACCGCCGGCACACGTCAAATTCATATTTGCCACCACGGAGATTCGCAAAGTTCCGGTAACAATTCTGTCGCGTTGTCAGCGTTTTGATTTGCAACGGTTAAGTATAGAAACCCTGACAACCTTGTTTAAAAAAGTTTTGACCGCGGAAAAGGTGACGTTTGAAGAAGAAGCACTGAATATGGTGGCACGCGCGGCAGACGGTTCGGCACGTGACGGGCTTTCGATGCTTGATCAGGCAATTGTACTCGGCGACGGCAAAGTCGAATCCGAAACCGTGAAAAATATGCTCGGACTTGCCGACAGACAACAAAGCGGCGAGCTTTACGAAAAACTTCTGAGCGGTGATATTCAGGGTGTTTTGCAAACATTGCAGACACTCTATACAAACGGTGCGACACCGATGCTGATTATGCAGGATTTGATAGAAATTACGCATTTATTGGCAAAGGTCAAAGTTATTCCAGATTTTATCAATGATGCCTCGCTTAGTGAAACCGACAGAGCTCTTTGCAAAAATTTAAGTACGGCGCCGATAAGTATTCTCTCGAAAATATGGCAAATGCTGATTAAAGGATTGAGTGAGCTTCAATATGCTGCCGTACAGATAGATGCGCTCGAGATGATATTGATACGGATTGCCTATTCGGCGGCACTTCCTACTCCGGCAGCTTTGCTTGAGGAATTAAAAAAAAAATCCGGACTGAAGAATAACGGTACGGCAACCGCGGCCGTCGATTCGCTGGGGTCCGATTCGCAAAAGATTACGCTGGATACAACCGATGATATGCTGAAGTTAATGACGGCAAAAAAACAGCCGCTGCTAATGTATGCCGTCAAAAACGATATATCGTTCAAATCTTTTGAAAACGGCAAAATTCATATTGCGGTTTCCGAACAGGCTGATAAAAATCTGATTTATAATCTGCGTACGTTTTTGGAAAAAGAAACGGGAAATACGTGGAAGTTTGAAATAGACTATGAGCCGCTCGGAGAAACTCTGGCATATATCGAATCAAAAGAACTTAACCGAAATAAGAAAAATATCTCTGAATATCCTTTGGTTAGGGCTATACTTGATGAGTTTAACGGTGCTACAATAGAAACAATTATTCGCAAGAGTGTTCGGGAGGTACAAGACGAAGAACCGACCGAATTTGACGGCGAAGAAAATATAACGGAAACACAAGAAGATGAGGATTAAATAATGTTAAATATTCAAGGAATTATGAAACAAGCACAACAGATGCAGCGCAAAATGCAGGAAACACAGGCAAAACTCGGTGCTCAGGAGCAGGAAGGTACTTCCGGCGGCGGTTTGGTTAAAGTTGTGTTGAACGGCAAGTCTGAAATGAAGAGCTTAAATATCGATAAATCTTTGATTAACGCCGAAGAAATCGATGTTCTTGAAGATTTGATTTTGGCCGCTTACAACGACGCTCACACAAAAGTTGATGCAATGATGGAAGAAGGTATGAAAGAAGCCACGGGCGGCGTTGGTCTGGGCGGTTTGAAACTTCCGTTTTAGGCATTGAACGGTGCAGGGAAACGATATTGAAAAGCTGATAAAGATGATTGCCAAACTGCCGGCCTTGGGCGCGCGGTCATCTCGGCGCATCGTTTTGCATTTGTTGAAAAAGAAAGAAACAGCGCTGTTGCCTCTGATAAACGCTTTGCAAGATGTGGCGGACAACATTAAAAAATGTCCGATATGCGGCAATTTCGATACCGATGAACCGTGTGCAATATGTGCCGATACGGCGCGTGAGGCGGAGTTGGTCTGCGTGGTGCAAGATGTTGCTGATTTGTGGGCGATGGAACGTGTCGGTTTATATAAAGGTCAGTATCACGTTTTGGGCGGTATTCTTTCGGCACTTGACGGTATAACGCCTGAGGACTTAAATATTGAACCTCTGTTTGCGCGTTTAAGTCAGGGTATAATCAAAGAAGTTATTCTGGCTCTGCCGGCAACAATCGACGGGCAAATCACAACGCACTATCTTTTATCGCGCCTTAAGGAGTATCCGCTGAAAATTACAACACTTGCACAAGGTTTGCCGCTTGGCGCCGAGCTTGATTATATGGACGACGGAACGATACAGTTGGCGCTTTCCGCTCGCAAAGAAATATAAAAAATCCGTCTAATGGTCATCTGCTTGTGTTTTTTCTCCTCGTGTACCTCTTTTGTACACGTTGTCGAAAAAGCACGGCGCATCTGACTCATTATCCGGATTTTTTCCGCGTATATTTTTTGAGGTTAGTTTTTTCTTCTCGTGTACCTCGTATGTACACGTTGTCGAAAAAGCACGGCGCATCTGACTCATTATCCGGATTTTTTCCGCGTATATTTTTTGAGGTTAGTTTTTTCTCCTCGTGTACCTCGTATGTACACGTCGTCGAAAAAGCACGGCGCATCTGACTCATTATCCGGATTTTTTAAAACAGTATAAAAAGAGACTCATTATTATGAGGAGGTTGTAGCGCAACCGACGTGATAATATCCTCTTTTGCCGAGTATACTGCCGTCATCCGATAATATAGACTTTTGCTAAAATCTTTATCATTGACAATTCGGCGGATTTCTTTATAGTGTCAACAGTATCAACGGTTGGGGTATAAGGTATGCCGAACACAAAAATATCGGTTATTATTCCGGTTTATAACACCGAAAAATATTTGGAACGCTGTTTGCAAAGTGTTTTGCGGCAAACGTATCCGTATATGGAAGTGCTTTGCGTCAACGACGGCTCAACCGACGGCAGTGCAGATATTTTAGCGCATTTTGCGGCGAAAGATTCGCGTCTTAAGGTTTTGACTCAAGAAAATAAAGGACAGTCGGCGGCACGCAACGCGGCACTGAAAATTGCCACGGGTGACTATGTGTTTTTTGTTGATGCCGATGATTTTATTCATCCGCAAACTTTTGAAGTTCTGTTAAATGCGCAACAGCAATCGGGTGCGCCGGTGGTGGCAACAATACCGGTAAAGAATTATGATGCCGCGCCGATTGATGTAACAAAATTGCAATATCGGATGCATAAAAATCCGCTTGAACATATTTTGCAAAACGAGGCTTCCGGTTCGGTGATTTGGAATAAGCTGTATAAACGCGAATGTATACAAAACCGACCGTTTATCGAGGGAATATATTTTGAGGATTGGCCGTGGGTAACGTGTTTGTTTGCCGACATCGAAACGTATGCCGATGTGCCGTATGCGCTGTACGGTTACAATACCGAAAATATTTCGACAATGCGCAGCAATTTCTCGGTACGCAAAATCGGCGATTATGTGACGGGTATTCGTGCGGTTAAAGCATATTTCGCGCAGCCGCAACGGCAAAATTTATGGCCGATGGTGCGCAAAATACGTATCGGCGCGTCACTTAAACACCTGATTAACGCGGTGTATCACAATCAGAACGAATGCGCGGCGCAAGATAAATTTTTATTTGAAAATCTTAAACAAATGCATAAAGAAAAATGCTTTTATTACTGCGAATTGCGCTTTAAAGTGCTTATGCGCTTAGCAAAAATCGGGTTCAGAAACAGGAGAAAATAATGACTAAAATCAGTATCATCGTTCCGGTTTACAATGTTGAAAAATATCTCGGAAAATGTATAGAAAGCCTGATAGCACAAACAATGCACGATATTGAAATTATTTGTATCAACGATGGCTCGACCGATGATTCGTCGTTGATTTTACAAAATTTTGCCGCAAAAGATAAGAGAATTATCATAATTGATAAAGAAAATGAGGGACCGGGTATTGCACGTAATATCGGTATTCAAAAGGCTCAAGGAGAATATATAGGCTTTGTTGATCCGGATGACTGGGTTAAAGAGGATATGTATGAAAAATTATATACTCAAGCCAAAAAATTGGATTCCGATATTGTTATCTGTGACTATGTGCGGTATGAAGATTGGAACGAAAAAATTGTGCCGCATTGTTTTTTTCAAAAGGCGGTTAAGTATATCAAAAGTGAACCGATTAATATTCCGAGCGGTGAAAATATCGACCGTGAAGTCTTATTAGATACATTGTTGATATCTCCTTGTTATTCGGTTAATCGCATATATCGCCGCACATTTTTACAACAAAACAAAATAACGTATTCTGAACACTATTGTTATGAAGATTGTCCGTTTATATTAAAGAGTCATCTTTTGGCGCAAAAGGTTTCTTTTACGGATTATGCCGGCTATATTTATCGGTTGCGACAAGATTCTTTGGTGCGCGGCTATGCCAATAAATATATTGATTTTTGTGAAGTCGTGAAGTTGTTGGAACAAATCATTGCTACGCAGAAGTTATCAGAAAGATTGGCTCTTAATTTACATTATTTTAGAATCATGAATATGGCATGGAGTTATATGCTTGTATCGGCAAAAGAAAAAAAATCGCTGCTGCGACAGGCGCGCAAGTTGTTGAGTGTCAAAGAATTTGCCGAGATGAAAAAATTTTTACAAATTCGCTTTAAGGATAAATTGAAAAAATTTTTAGGTATTTTTATATCTGCTAAAAAATTGCCGCGTCATAAAGTGATTAAAATTTTAGGTCTGTCATTTAAGATAAAACGACGTTGCGGTCGGTTAGGCGCTGAACAGCATTATATTCATCAAGTACGCGAAAATTATAAAAAATATCCGAAAGACACCTATTTGCTATTTGATTGCTTGCATGATGAAACAGTGGAAGCGATAGATGCATATTCATTATTTGAACAAATGCGAGAAATGAATATTCCGGCATATTATGTCGTGCGCAAACAAACCGCGCTTTATCAAAAACTTGTAGCGGAAAATAAATTGGATAACGTTATTGTGCTGACTTTTTCAACACGCACACATCCGAATGAATTTATGCAGAAAATAAAAGATATTTTGTTGCGCACCAAATGTATTTTGACGTCATTCGGAGAAAATTCAGGGAATGTCGAGATGTTTTTCCGACGTTGTCCGGCGTGGAAATATATTTTTATTCAGCATGGCCCGACTTTTATGAAAGAAAGTGTTTTGTATAATAAATATCTTTATCCGGAAAAATTCGATAAATTTCTTGTATGTTCCGATAGAGAAGAAAGGCTTTGGAAAAAATACGGATTTCTGTCCGATAAATTGCTCAAAGTGGGATTGCCACGTTGGGACTTGTTGAAAGATTTACCTGAACCGAAAGAAAAAAGCATTTTGTTGATGTTGACTTGGCGTCATCTGAATAAAGCTGCATTTCTGGAATCTCTGTATAAAAAGAATTTGTTCAAGTTGTTGCATAATCAAAAGTTGAAAAGGTATTTGGAAAAAAATAATATAACCGTTTATTTTGCGCCACATCATGCACTTTTAGGACTGCAAAATCTTGAATTTGATTTATCAAATGAGAAAAATATTCAGGTTTTGAGCGGAAATAATGTTTCGCAGTATATCCGTAAATGTTCATGTTTGGTAACGGATTTTTCTTCGGTGGCATTTGACTTTATGTTTCAGTATAAGCCAGTGGTTTTGTATATGCTGGATAAAGGCGATCCGCTCTTAGATCATTACGATTGGGAAGATTTAGAGAAATTTGATTATAAAAAATATATCTTGCCGGATGTGTTTTTTGATGAAGATGCCGTTGTCAATCGACTGATTGAATATTGCGAAAATAATTTCAAAATCGATAAACGTACGCGGCAAATCTATGATTCTTTCTTTTATACAAAGAAAGATATCAGAAAACAACTGATAGAAAAATTGGAAGCACTCTAAATATGTGTTTGTGCATAACGCGGTGTTATGTTTTGAAAAAAAAGGCAGTATTGTGTAATATATATCAGATTAAAATGTAAACAGAGGGAACAATGGCGGAAAATAATCAAAAACCGGTAGTGTTGCAAGTTTTACCGGAATTAAATCAGGGCGGCGTTGAACTCGGAACGATTGAAATTGCGTCCGAATTGCAGAAGCGAGGTATTGAAAATTATGTTGCGTCAGAAGGCGGACGTATGCAATATCAACTTGAGCGTATGAAAGTTAAACACTTTACACTGCCGCTTAAGACCAAAAATATTTTTAAAATGTTGGTAAATGCCAAAAAGCTCGAAAAAATCATTAAAGAAAACGGTGTGACGATTGTGCACGCGCGTTCTCGCGCACCGGCGTGGAGTGCATACTGGGCGGCAAAGCGTTGCGGTGTGCATTTTGTAACCACGTTTCACGGCACATACGGTTTGGGACCGCACGGCATTAAAAAGTTCTATAACCGCGTAATGACGTACGGCGAGCGCGTGATTGCCATTTCTAACCATATTAAAGAGCATATTATCAAGAATTACGGCACGGATGCGAATAAAATCCGGCTGATTGCGCGGTGTGTCAATATGGATAATTTTAATGTTGAACATATGACGGCGGAACGAATTATTAAGTTTTTGGAGGATAATCATCTGCCGGAAGATAAACCTTTGGTGACGCTGATTGGACGCCTGACAAACTGGAAAGGGCAAAAGTTGCTTATTGAGGCGTTGAACAAAATCAAAGATGATACCGATTTTTATTGCTTGTTAATCGGTGATGACCAAGGGCGTGTCAAATATACCGAAGAATTGCACGCGCTTATTGAAAAATACGGTATGAACGATCGATTCGCTTTTATTAAGCACACTCTTGATGTGCCGGCGGCAATGATGGTATCCGATGTTGTGCTTTCCGCCTCCATTGAACCGGAAGCTTTCGGTCGCATTGCGATTGAAGGACAGGCAATGGGGCGCGTGGTGATTGCATCAAATATCGGCGGTTCGGTTGAAACAGTGATTGACGGCGTGACCGGTAGGCTGTTTGAAAGCGAAAATGCCGATAGTTTGGCGGCTGCGTTGAGGTGGGGATTGTCGCTTTCAACCGAGGAAAGAGAAAAAATCGGTGCGGCGGCAATAAAAAATGTAAAAGAACATTTTACAAAACAAATTATGTGTGATAAAACAATTAAGGTTTATGAAGAACTCATAAATCAATAACAGAAAACAAATAGTGAAAAGGTAGATAAAATGGTAAAAATCAAATTGCCTGACGGCAGTGTCTTAGAAGAAAAAGACGGGGTTTCCGGTTTGGAAATCGCGCAAAAAATCAGTCCGGGCTTAGCGAAAGCAGCTTTGGCAGTCAAAATTGATGATAAATTACAAGATTTAACAACACCGATAACTACCGATTCCACACTCACTATTATCACCGCCAAAGATAAGGACGGTTTACACATTTTACGACATTCTTGCGCACACATTATGGCTGAGGCCGTGCAGGAAATCTGGCCGGATACGCAGGTAACCATCGGTCCGGCAATCGAAAACGGGTTTTATTATGATTTTGCCCGCAAAGAACCGTTTACGACCGATGATTTTGTAAAAATCGAAGAAAAAATGCACGAAATTGTCAAGCGCGATGAGAAAATCGAACGTATTGTGATGCCGCGCAACGAAGCGATTAAGTTCTTTAAAGATAAAGGCGAACATTATAAAGTTGAAATCATCGAGGATTTACCGGAAGATGAAATTATTACTCTGTATCGTCAGGGTAATTACACTGATTTGTGCCGCGGTCCGCACGTTCCGTCCACGGCAAAAGTCGGCGATGCGTTTAAGTTGATGAAAGTGGCAGGCGCGTATTGGCGCGGTGATTCCAACAACGAAATGTTGCAACGTCTGTATGCTACCGCGTGGGCAAACAAAAAGGATTTGGATGCTTATATCACAATGATGGAAGAAGCCGCTAAACGTGACCATCGTAAGCTCGGCAAGGAAATGGATTTATTCCACTTTGAACCGGAATATGCACCGGGGGCAGTGTTCTGGCACGACAAAGGATTCCGTGTTTATCGTAAACTGATAGAATATATGCGCAACCGCCAAGAACATAACGGATATATTGAAATTGAAACGCCGCGTGTTATGAATCGCGTTTTGTGGGAAACATCAGGTCACTGGGATAAGTACGGTGCGCATAACTATTCCGGAGAAATGGAAGACGGCAGTATGTTTTGCGTCAAACCGATGAACTGTCCGGGCGGCTTGCTCGTTTATAAGCAAGGTATCAAATCTTATCGTGACTTACCGCTCAGAATGGCGGAATTCGGCAAGGTTAATCGTTATGAAGCATCGGGCGCACTGATGGGATTGATGCGTGTGCGCGAGTTTACGCAAGACGATGCACACATTTTCTGCACACCGGAACAGATGGAAGAAGAGTGCATCAGCACGATGAAACTGATTTTCGATATTTATAAAGATTTCGGTTTCGACAGTGTGAAAATTTATCTTTCGACACGTCCGGACAGTATTTATCGTATCGGCAGTGACGAGATATGGGATTTATGCGAAAATTCGTTGGCGCACGCGCTCGAAAAACACGGTTATGCGTATGAAATCAATCCTGGAGAAGGGGCTTTCTACGGTCCGAAACTCGAATTTATTTTGAAAGATGCTATCGGCCGCGAATGGCAGTGCGGTACGATTCAGGTTGATATGAACTTGCCGGAACGCTTTGATATTTCTTATATCGGCGAAGATGGAGAAAAGCATCGTCCGGTAATGTTACACCGCGCATTGTTCGGTTCAATCGAACGTTTCTTGGGTATTCTGATTGAACATCACGCCGGTAAATTGCCGCTGTGGCTGTCGCCGTTGCCGGTGGTGATTGCACCGATTGTCAGTGAATTTGACGGTTATGCCGAAGATGTGAAAGCTGCGCTTGATAAAGTCGGAATCAGAGCAGAAACCGATTTACGCAATGAAAAAATCAACTACAAAGTGCGTGAACACTCACTTGCCAAAGTACCGGTAATTGTTGTTGTCGGCGCAAAAGAAAAGGAAAATCGCAGCGTGACGATTCGCCGTTTGGGCAGCGAAAAGCAGGAGACAATGACGCTTGATGCGTTTGTAAAACAAATGCAGGCCGAATCGCAAATGCCGCATCGCTTTGAATAAGATGCCAAATTAAATAAAACGGCCCGTTTGAAGAAGACGGGTCGTTTTGTTTGCAAGGGTTCAAAAGTAAATTCAGCCGATAATAAATGTGATTTCTTGCGCCGAAATGGTGAGTTGCATCGGCACATTGCTGCCCAATACATTTTGCAAATATAACAGCTGTGCGTATTGAGAAAGGTTATCTTTCGGCTTTTGATTCTGCAAAATCATCTGATATCCGTTAAGTTCACCTTCATTGAATTTAAAATCTGTCACGGCGTGAACGGTTACATTGTTTTTGTTTATATCCAAACTGACGGTTCCGCCGCGAATATACACATCGGCAACAATCATCACACACAGACAGACGAGTTTGGAAAGTTGCGGCGAGATTCCGTGTAATTCAAGATGTATCGTATGACCGCGTGTTCCGACCGTTGCCACATAATCGGCACAAAGTTTACAGAGTTCGTCATTATCCGCCGCACGTGTTTCCAAGCCGAAAGCGACTCGAAAGAATTTTTGCCGTGCATTTAATAAAAACGAAACATCGTCTAAAAGATTTTTGGTTTCTTTATCCAGAGTTCCGTCCGGTTCAACAAAGCTCAACACATTTTTGAAAGTGCCGATATTACCGATTAAATCGTGGCAAGTACGGGTTGCGACAATTTCTGCCAATTCCGTTGTGCTCAAATTCATTATAAACTCCTAAAATGTGTACGTTGCCGTGTTCATAAATTTCTGGTCTTCACGCGCCATTCGTGAATAATCAAGTTCCAAAAGCATCGGATCATGCAAAATCAGACGTCCTGTCGCCGCTTGCAAACTCGGTTTATTTTCACCCAATCCCCAAGTTACACGGTCCGGATTATCGGGCTTTCCGTATTTTTGATTGATTTTCTTCCAAAAGTCAAAAATTTTCAGATTGCGCAAATATTCGACCTTTGGACCGTTTCCTTTAATATTTGCAGCTTCGGTTTGATACATTACACGATACACTTTATTGCCGGTAAAATTGCTGGTCAGAAACACATCAATGTTTTCTTTGGTTTGAAAATTGCTGAAGGAAATATGCTGCACATACTGATAATTATTTTTTTGTGCGAGTCTGACCACGCAGCCTGCCGTGCGTTCATAGCCGACAATTCCTTTGTTACGGCACTGTTCATCATAACGCCAGCGAATAAAATTCGGAATTTCTAACTGCGCAGACGTTTTGCGATAACCGCGTTTTTGCATTGCTTCCGTAACCTGAGCCAAATCCATACGCAGCATAATTCCGGAAATATCAAAAACAGATGCATTTGAACGCTTTATTTGCGTTGCGGCATTTTCTTCTTTTTTATTAAATGCCTGAGAACCTTTTTCGCGTACCTTATCCAATAAATTGCCTGCCCACGTACCGGCGCGTTCGGCTGCAGTTTCGGATTTGTTTTCCTGCGTGGTCGGGGTATCTTTCTGAATATAATCGGTCAGCGAAGATTCGTTGTTTGCAAGCGGGGCGGATTTATCTTCTGCGGCGGATACGGAAATTTCCGCAACTGCAAATATTCCGGATACAATTCCCAACAAAGCATATTTATTTATTTTCAAACTCATCAAATTTTCCGTTTTGTCTTATATACTTACAGATTACGCTATTTGATTTAAAAAAGATTTAATTTTGTTGTTTACAAGTACGGAAAAAACAAATAAATTATTGCTGACAACAACAGAGGTCACAATGGAAAAAATATTACATATCATCGGAGCGGGATTGGCCGGCGCGGAAGCAGCTTGGCAAGCGGCCGAACGCGGCATACAGGTAAAATTGTTTGAGATGAAACCGCAGCATTTTTCACCGGCGCATAAAAATGCGAATTTTGCTGAATTGGTGTGTTCCAATTCGTTGCGTTCCGATGATTTTGAGCATAATGCCGTCGGTTTGATGCACGAAGAAATGCGGCGTTTCGGCTCTCTGATTATGCAAATGGCAGATACGACAAAAGTACCGGCGGGCGGTGCATTGGCTGTAGACAGAGACGGATTTTCCGCCGCCGTCACCGCAGCATTGCGGCAGCACCCGAATATAGAAATTATCTCCGGCGAAATTACCGCTTTCCCGAACCTTGAGGCGCCGCTGACAATTATTGCCACCGGACCTCTGACAAGCAGTGCGTTTATTGAGCAGATTCTGCAAAAAATAAATCGGCAATCTCTTTCTTTTTATGATGCAATTGCTCCGGTTGTTTATAAAGAAAGTATCAATTTTGAAAAAGCGTGGTATCAGTCGCGTTATGATAAAGGCGATAAGTTCGATTACATTAACTGTCCGATGAATAAAGAGGAATACTATGCATTTGTCGAAGCATTGACGACAGCGGAAAAAATGCCGTTTCACGATTTTGAAGAACCGAATTATTTTGACGGTTGTCTGCCGATTGAGGTTATGGTCGAGCGGGGGCGCGACACCTTGCTGTTCGGACCGATGAAACCGGTGGGTCTGACCAATCCGCACAGCAATGAAAAACCTTATGCCGTGGTGCAATTACGGCAGGATAACAAAGAGGATACCTTGCGCAATATTGTCGGGTTTCAAACCAAACTGAAATATGGTGAGCAGGAGCGTATTTTCCGTATGATTCCGGGGTTGGAAAATGCCGAATTTGCCCGTCTGGGAGGGATTCATAAAAACACATTTATAAACAGTCCGGTTTTGCTTGATGCGTTTTTGCGGCTCAAATCTCAGCCGAACATTATGTTTGCCGGTCAAATCAGCGGTTGCGAGGGATATGTCGAAAGTGCAAATGTCGGAATGGTTGCCGGCTACTTTGCCGCTTGTTTGCTGAATGATAAGTTGCCGATTGTTCCGCCGCCGACAACGGCAACCGGTGCAATGCAGATGCATTTGCACGATACAACCGCAGACTATCAGCCGATGAACATAAACTTCGGACTGTTTCCGACAATTCAAGGTGAAAAAACGGCAAACGGAAAATTCCGCAAAATCAAGGGAGCCGACCGTAAAGAAGCATATTGCCGCCGTGCGTTGGAAGATTTTGCAAAATGGCGGGAAACGACCAATGTTTGAAGATTTGCAAGTTTTGTTGAAACCGCAGCATCATCGGCTTTGGATTGATTATTGCAGCTATTTGAATATGGGGTGGCAGCGTTTTGCCGGCAATCGTTTTGATATGCAGGAAAAATTCACACAATTACGCTTATTGGAAAATGCGATTCGCCGCGATTTTCCGGTGTCTGAAAATTTGTTGGCACGATTGCAAAAACAGTTTGTTGCCGAAAATTTATCCTTATATTTATTGCTTGAACCGCTTTCATCGTGGCGTTATTTGGCTTCGGGCAAGGCACCGGATTCCGATGCGGCAATATCGGAAATTGTTCAGCGTGCGGTTTCTCCGGCAGCGCGTTTGTTGATGGTATTGAATGACGAGAATCCGAGTACTTATCTGCCGATGACTTCGTGGTTGACGGCAATGTTTCTGAAACAAGCAGTCACAGATAAGTCATCTTTGCTGAAAAATATGAAACGCACACCGAAACAATGGGGACGCAAATTTGACGGGTTGTTGAAAAATGCTTTTGTTTTACTCGGTATTGTACATTCCACACGCCTCAAATTTCGGATTGCGATGCTCCTGAATACAATGCGCTTAAGTGTGCGTAATATGCAAAATAATAAACAGGTGAAAACAGATTTTCTTGACCGAATAAAGATTTTTTTGTATAGTATCTACCAATTTATCACGATACGAAAGCGTAGCACAACAAAAAAAGGGATATAAATGCACTCACTCGGAGATTTTGTCAGACACTCTCAACCGTCACTTTTTTGGTGTACGCGCGGGTTGCCGCGTGCCGGTCGGGAAGCAATATATACCGTATTTGCTTTTTGCCGGCATTTGGACACCGTTGTGCGCTCGGCAGCAACCGCAGGGGAAAAGGTGGAGTTTCTGAACTCGTGGCGTGAGGAAATCGACAATATTTACGATAAAAAAATTCCGGCAACCAATATCGGTCGCAAGATTTATAAAAATTGTATCCGCTTTGATTTGCCGAAAGCAATGTGGTTGCAGATTTTAGACAGCGCTTTTTCAGATGCGGAAAAACCAGTCGTGGCACCGGATTCGGAGATGTTTGAAAAATATCTGACCGGTATGGCGGTTGTGCCGATGCATTTGGCGCTGATGATTCTGACGCCGGAGCATCCGCGCGCTAATCAGGAACTGGCTAAAAATCTCGGTCGCGCCGTGTTTACAACTTTTATTCTGCGCGATATAAAAAGTGATGCCAAGCGCGGCAGGATATATTTGCCTGCCGAAATTTTGCGGGAAAATCACGTACAAATCGGAACGCCTCAAGAAATACTTGAAGATAAAAATCTGATTTATGCCCGTGCCGCCTTGGCTGAAACGACAGCCGGACACTATAAAAAAGCCGAACGCCTGCTCGGCAAAATGAATAAATCGGCAACCAGACCGTTGCGCCTGATTATGAATATTGCGCGCAGCCTGTTTGATGAAATGAATACGCGCGGATGGGAGATTATTTCACCGAAACCGCGATTGGGACTGCGTCGCCGTTTGAGTATTTTATACAAGACATTGTTTAAATAATGTTCTGTAAATACAGTTACTGTCTTTTCGAAATTTATAAAGTTAAGAGGTCGTTTTTGAAAAATAAAAAAGCGACTCGGAGCATTTTTCGGCTCGGGGTCGCTTAATAAAACAGAGAATTAAATCCGTCACGCGGGGTAAATCAACCCAAGCGATTATTCGGATTCTACGAACAACTCGGAAAGGAGAATATTATGGGAACAATTCAGATATCCAATCCGTTATGCCCACCCTTGCGATGTTTTTTATACATATCGCGAGTGCGCTGATATTCAGTTTGCACGCGATTCTTTTTGTGCTCTCCTTTTTGCTTTTTTGCATTTTTGGAGAAACTCTTTGTTTTGTTTGCCATAATTAAAATGGATTAAAACGGTTAATAATATATGTTGACGAACACAAATATTCAAAATTGGATTTCTGTGTAACACGCAAAAATTGCTTTGTCAAGCTTGATGTCGAATATTTTTAAATATTTTTTATTCTGTGATTTACTTTTCAAATTTATGCCGTATAATAAAGCGAAAAATTAAAGGATACGTATGCTGAAAAAACTTTGTGACAAATTAAAAAACACGCATTTTATACGTGACTACAGTCAAATGTGGCAATATATTCGTCCGTATTGGGGGCGTGCATTGATTGCCGTGTTGATTACTGTTCCGATTGGTGCGCTTGACGCGGTTATCGCGTGGGCGCTGAAACCGTATATGGACGTTATGATGATCGAGCAGAATACGCAAACACTGTGGATTCCGCTTGTAATTATTGCTTTTTCCGCATTACAGGGGGTTCTGACTTTTTCGGCAACGTATTGCAATAATTGGGTCGGAAACCGTATTGCCAACGATGTTAAAATGACGTTGTTTGAAAAGTTGATGAAATTTGACGCCGGCTTTTTTGATACCAATACTTCCGGTAATATCATTATGCGTTTCAATAATGATGTTGACGCTGCGTGCAGCGGGCTTTTGAGCAATCTGAAACAGTTTTGCACGCGCTTTTTTTCTTCTGTATCATTGGTTGTTGTGCTGTTCTATAATTCGTGGAAATTGGCGTTGATTGCCGTCGTAATGCTGTTTTGTGCACTTTTTCCGCTGACACGGGTACGCCGCCGCATTAAGGATATTAACCAAGAAACACTGTTTACCAACGGCGAAGTAATGACGCATTATAATGAGGCTTACGGCGGCAATCGCATAATCAGCTCATATAATTTGTATGACTATGAATATAAGCGCTTTGACGGCACTTTGACACGCGTATTCAAACTCGGTATGAAAATGGTGCAACGCACCGGAATGCTTTCGCCGTTTATGCATTTTGTGGTTTCGCTTGGTATTGCGCTGGTGATATGGACAGGCAGCAGCCTGATTTTATCGCATCAAATCACACCGGGAAATTTTGTATCGTTTATTGCCGCGCTTATTCTGCTTTATAATCCGATAAAAAGTATCGGCAACAGTTTTAATAACGTGCAAGTGGCACTTATGGCGATGGAGCGTGTTTTTGAGCTTCTCGGCAATACACCGGAAATTCGCGACAGAGATGATGCCGTTGAGTTGACCGGTGTCAATAAGGGGATTGAATATAAGAATGTCGGCTTTGAATATGTGCCGAATAAGCCGGTTTTGCAGAATATCAACTTGAAAATTAAAAGAGGCGAAACAATAGCGCTTGTCGGCAATTCCGGCGGTGGAAAGTCAACTTTTGTCAGCTTGTTACCGCGTTTTTATGACGTGACGGACGGACAGATTTTAATTGACGGTCAAGATATTCGCAATTACACGTTAGAATCGCTCAGAGATAAGATTTCTGTTGTGTTTCAGGATAATTTTTTGTTTTCCGGCACAATCCGCGATAATATTTTGCTCGGCAATGAAAATGCAACGCCGGAAGAGCTTAATCACGCCGTGGAAATGGCTTTTGTGCAAGATTTTTTGAAGAACCTGCCGAAAGGTTTGGATACGGATATCGGCGAGCGCGGAACGCTTCTTTCGGGCGGACAGCGGCAACGTATAGCCATTGCCCGTGCATTTATCAAAAACGCACCGATTGTTGTTTTAGACGAGGCGACTTCGGCACTTGACAATAAATCGGAAGCCGTGGTACAAAAAGCAATAGAGAATTTGATGAAAGATCGTACGGTTATTGTGATTGCTCACCGCTTATCAACAGTTCGTCACGCCGATAAAATAGTCGTGATTAACTATGGCAAAATTGTCGAAAGCGGTACGCACGATGAGCTGGTCAATCAACCGGACGGCATATATGCGTCACTTTATAAGGCGCAACTTAAATAGGACAGTTTCAAAAATATAATTAACATATATATTAACTTAAAACTTTATAATTATGAACTGGATTAAACGATTGTACTATGCGTGCAAAGTCCGATTCGGCACGTTACAGGTCAAAGAGTTGGAACAGCTTTGTGCAATTTACATTGAGTTTCAGAACCCGCTTGAAAAAGCCTCTTGGATTAGTCTTTACGGGTGGAAAAAAGTGACACGCCGTGACAGCAAATATTTGTTGGAAAAGTATTTGCAATATCACACGGCTGACGAAGGTTTGCTGAAAGCCGATTGGCTTTTGAAAAACGAGCATATTCGTCACGCTTATTTGCACGGTTTGTGCTTGCGTCCGATTCCGCTCACCGCCGCCGAAGAAGATTGGATTCTGAACTGCGGCGAGGCGGGAGCAATGCGCTGTCTGAAATATCCGCTGAGCGAAGCGAGTGAACTCAAATTGCTTAGAAACGGAGATTTCAAAATGATGTATAACTATGTTATCTGTCACGTTTTGAGCGCGGCCGGCGAAGCTTTTTTGGCTGCGTCGGCTTCTGACAATGCGTATCCGTATCGAGCCGCCGAATATCGCAAGATACTTAAGCGCTATTTTGAATTACGGAAAGACTTTTATCACGATAAGCTCTTTACTTCTTTTGAAGCACAATGGGCTTTGTTTGCCGATGAACGCAACAAGGAATTTATCTTTGAGGTCATTGAGCAGTGCAATATGGATGATTTCGTGTTGGAAAATGCCATTATCCGCCGTATGGCTTGGGGAATGTCACCGGAGTATTTGATGTGGTATCTGTCGTACAGCTATGTTGCCGACAAGGATTTGATTGCCGAGTTGCTTGAAAAAGGCCTGTCCGAGCACTTGCGCGATATGATTGCCGTTTCCGAGCAACGCCGTGCCATACACGAGATTGTAAAAAACTCATTGCTGTTTTTCTCTGATGACTGGCGTGATGACGAGCGCGAAGCATATTGTAAATTTGATCGCGAAGATGATGCCAAAAAGCGCCATTCTGATTTGGAAGAATTTTTGAGACCGCGTTTTAAAAAAGGTCTGATTTCGCCGGCAATGTCGGCTTGGGTTGCCGCACGCTGTCCCGAGCTTGCCAAAGAGGTACAGCTCAATTTGACGCGCTTTGAAGAACGGGTGTTGAGCCGAATGGCATTCATTAACCCGCTTGATTTTCATCATTGCAACGCAAACGTTTACTGAAGAAAAAAAGACGTTTCCTTAATTTTAGGGGAACGTCTTTTTTTGTGAATAGTTTTGTGCAAAATATGTTGATACAATGTAAATAAATCTGTTGAAATGTCAGTGAAATATTTGCTGAAACAATGTGTACAAATCTGTGGATAAATTGTGGACAAGCTTATTGAAAAGCAGGGGATTATTTGGTACATAAACTGTACACAACCTTGAGAGCATCGGCAGCAGATGAAGTGATTCCGCCCGCATAACCGGCACCTTCGCCGCACGGATAAAGCCCCCTGATATTGCTCTGCATTGTTCCGTCACGCACAATTCGCACCGGCGATGAACTGCGCGTTTCCACACCGGTTAAAACGGCATCGTACGCATCATAACCGCGCAACTTTTTTGCCATTTCAGCAATTCCGGCACGCATTGCATTGGCAATTTCCGGCGGATAAAGTGCAGAAAAATCACTCCAAACAACCGTCGGTTTGTAACTCGGTTCAACATCTCCGCCGTGTGTACTTGCTTTTGTTTGCAAAAAATCGCCGACAAGCTGTGCCGGTGCGCAATAATTTTTGCCGCCCAAAACAAACGCGCGCTCTTCCAACTTGCGCTGAAAATACATACCGGCAAGCGGGTGCGGACTCGCAAAATCTTCTGTGCCGACACCGACCAAAAGTGCGGCATTGGCATTTTCCTTATTGCGCGCAAATTCGCTCATACCGTTGGTCACAACGCGTCTTTTTTCAGACGCCGCCGCAACCACCGTGCCCCCCGGACACATACAAAACGTATATGCAGAACGCCCGTTTGGCAAATGCACCGCCAACTTATAATCCGCTGCGCCCAAATACGGATTTTGGGCCGCCGCGCCGTATTGTGCTTTGTTAATCGCAATCTGCTTATGTTCAATCCGTGCACCGACTGAAAACGGCTTTTGTGTCATATATACGCCGAAACGATGCAACATTTCAAATGTATCGCGCGCACTGTGTCCGATGGCAAGAAACAGGCGATTCGCCGGCAATTCGTACGTTTCTTCATTGTGATAAATCTTAATTGCGACAAGTTGTGAATCTTTGATAATCAAACCGTCAAGTCTGCTGTTAAAGCGGTATTCTCCGCCGAGAGTTTCTATTTTTTTGCGGATATTACGCACTACAATCCGCAGATTATCCGTGCCGATATGCGGCTTTGCCAAATAGAGGATTTCCGCCGGTGCACCTGCCGCATAAAGTTCGTGCATTACTTTGGTTGTGAACGTATCTTTTTTGATTCCGCTCATCAGCTTGCCGTCAGAAAATGTGCCGGCACCGCCTTCACCGAATTGCACGTTTGTTTCGGTGTCCAATATGCCGGTTTTCCAAAATGTATCCACTTTTTTCTGCCGCGTTTCAACATCGGCGCCGCGTTCCAGTATAATCGGGCGCAGACCGGCCTCAGCCAAAGCCAAACCGGCAAACATTCCGGCCGGTCCGCTGCCGACCACCACCGGACGCGTGCCGTTATCTTTAATTTTGAAAATCAACTTTTCTTCCGGAGATAAAACCTCAATATCTTTATCTGTCGGAATTTGTGTTGCAATGTTGCAATCAACGCTGTACACAAAATGAACATTCTGCTTGTTACGCGCATCTATCGATTTTTTGGATATGCGAAAATCGTGCAAATCTTTCGGTTGGCACAGCAATTTTTCGGCAGTTTCTTTTTTTAATTTTTCGATTGTGCTGTTAAGCGGTTGTTTAATATTATTGATACGCAGCATATTTCCTCTCAATGCCGCAAGCATACACCTTAAAAAACAAATCCGCAACCATTCTTTAAGAAAAAGATTGATTTTATCATACATTCATATATTTTAATTTACGAGGAAAATTAAATGTCAACCTGTTTGATATTGGGAAATATATTTTCATTACTGTCGGCGGTATGTATTGCTGTATCGGTGCTTAAAAAAAATAAAAATGACTTAATTTTATGGCAAGTCATTGATGTTATATTCTGTATCTTATCAAATATAGCTTTATATACGTATGCCGCATTGACAACAAATTCGATTGCGCTTATTCGCAACATTTTGGCATATAAAAATAAACTGACCAAGCAGTTAACCTGTATTTTGCTGGTATTGTGCATTTTTGTCGGTTTATGGGCAAACAATCGCGGTATAATCGGTTTATTTCCGATTATTGCTTCCGCAAGTTACACCGTGTGTATGTATATAACCCGAAACGAACAGCAGATGCGTTGGGCTTTAGTTTCAAATTTGGCTCTGTGGTTTGTGCACGATTTTTATGTTCAGGCATATCCTTCGGCTTTTATGGATTTGGCATTGAGTGTCTGGACCGCACTTCAGATTTATAAGCACAGAAAATAGCTATTTTTCTTCCGGCTGTTGGCGAAACATATCCCAGAGCGCGCGCCGATACATAAAAAGATTGATTAACCCGAGCGCAAACGCCAATCCGCCGAACACATACAAAAAGAAATACCAATTAAAAGTGTCGGCTGCCAACATAACATCTTGATTTTTAATGCGTAAAGCAAACAAAGCGCCGGCCGTCAGGAAAGCCGAACCGATAAACGCCGCCGTCCAAATTTTTCGTACCAAAACCCTTTTGCCGGTAACGGCGGTAATGACATAAATAAAAAGCAAAGCCGCAAAAACATAAATTTCCATTTTCTTCTCCTTGTTCAGAGAAAAATAATCACGGCGATGCAGATTTCAAGAATACAAAAACGGCCGGAAGCTGTCCGACCGTTTTGAAGATTATTTCAATTCCGCCCGAATCTGTGGCGCTTCGTTATTGATTTTCTGCCGTATTTTTATCATAGCGCTTTTCATATTCTCTGCCGCAACTTTACGCCACGCAGCATCGGCAGCATAGCCCCAATACAACGCAACATATTCCGTATCAGATACACTTTCTGTATAGCGCCGGATAACATCTCTGCGTTTATTTAGAATCAGCACTTCGATTTCTAGTTTTTGGTCAAAATAATTTGCAGGCAAACCGATTAAAGGCGGTAAATTAAAAAGAAACGGAGAAATGCGGCAAAGCTTGCACATTGTTACACCCTCAAAATTGATTCGCATCGTTATAATGCCTTTTTTCTTGCCGGTCTGCTCCATAATATTTTCACGCACTTCTTTGGTGAAAATATTAACGGCATCGGCAACGCGTATATCCTTCCTTTCATTATATACTGCACGAATACTCGCATAATCCGGCTTTATTTCCAAAATCGGTAATAAACGATTGTTCGGTTGAATGGTCGGATTTAAGTCATCATAGCTCAGCAGTCGGCACGAAGATAAAAACAACAATCCGATAACAAGCGCAACAAATTTCCGCATTGTTCGTTCCTTTAAGTCTTATGGGAAAACGAAGACACTCAGTCTTCGTCACCCATCGGCTCGTTTTCATCACCAATCATTTCTGTTGTCAAGTGACCGGCATCGGCACGAATTTTCTTTTCTATTTCATCGGCAATCTGCGGATTCTGCTTTAAGAAATTCTTGGCATTTTCGCGTCCCTGACCGATTTTATCGCCGTTATAGGAGAACCACGCCCCCGATTTTTCGACAATCCCCGATTTTACACCCAAATCAATGAGTTCTCCGGTTTTGGAGATTCCCTCGCCGTACATAATATCAAAGTCAACTGTTTTGAACGGCGGCGCCACTTTGTTTTTAACAATCTTGACGCGGGTTTGTGAACCGATGACGTCATCTTTGTCCTTAATCGCACCGATTCGGCGAATGTCAATACGTACCGAAGCATAGAATTTGAGGGCATTACCGCCGGTTGTTGTTTCCGGATTGCCGAACATAACACCGATTTTCATACGGATTTGGTTAATAAAGATAATCAGTGTATTTGAGCGTGCCACGGTTGCCGTTAATTTACGTAAAGCCTGACTCATCAAGCGGGCCTGTAAGCCCATATGCGAATCACCCATTTCGCCTTCCAATTCAGCCTTTGGAACAAGGGCGGCCACCGAATCGACCACCATTACATCAATGGCGCCGGAACGCACCAATGTATCGGCAATTTCAAGCGCCTGTTCACCGGAATCCGGTTGTGATACCAACAGATTCTCTACATCTACGCCGATTTTTTTTGCATACGACGGGTCAAGCGCGTGCTCGGCATCAATAAAGGCACACGTACCGCCGGTTTTTTGTGCTTGTGCAATTACACTCAGAGCCAATGTAGTTTTACCGGAGCTTTCCGGACCGTAAATTTCAATAATACGTCCCTTCGGCATACCGCCGATACCAAGCGCAATATCTATCCCCAAAGAGCCTGTGGAAATTGCTTCAATATCAATATTCGTATTTTGCCCCAAACGCATAATCGAACCTTTACCGAAGGCTTTTTCGATTTGGCTTAAGGCGGCGTCCAACGCTTTATCTTTTTCCATATTATTTCCCCAAAAAGTTTATCTGTTTCTTTTATGGCGTATTCTTTGCAAAAACTCAAACAAAGAATACATTTATCCGCTGAAATGTATATTGTTCTATTTTTGTTCTTATTTCAAGATTTATTTTACAAGTTGTGAATAAATCGTTAAACTTTTTGTGATTTTTTTGCAATATGCTACAACAAACAGAAAATTGAGGAGAGAAAATATGCTTAAATCAGCAATGGAACTGCTTTATTTGCAATATCGGCAATGTATGGAAGTTGTGAAAAACGACAAATTTTACAGTTATTATGCTGAAGAAAAAATCCGCCATTCGTTACAGGTTGCCGGTGCCGGTAACTATTTGGTGCGGCACATTGAGTGGCTGAAAAATAAATCTGCAGAATACGTTGAAATGGTGTGCACAGCCGTTTTGTTACACGATGTTTGCCGTTTTTCCGAAATTGTCAAGCTGTATCACAATGTCAGTCAGTATGATCACGGTGTTGCAGCGTATGAGTTTTTGAGGCACACGCCGTTGTTTGATGATATCCGAATCCGTTTGCCGATTAAGCATCACGGGCATTTGATTGAAGCTCTTTATGCCGATTCCGAATATCAAAGTTTGTCCGATGACTTACGCGATGAGGTGCAAAAAATTTGTTTTATTGTGCGTGATGCCGATAAAATTGCCAACTTTAATATGGTAACGCACGAACCGTATTTTCTGCCGTTGTTTATGGATATCGACCGTGAATTGACCGCTGAAGATTTGGCAATATCCGACCACGTATGGCAAACCGCATTTGAGGAAAACACCGTACCTTACCCGTTTCATACTGTCGGTGATCGCGTTACCTCATTTTTATCGTGGTATATGGATATCAACTATCGTGCGGCACTTGATTATTGCGATAAGCTCGGTGTAACCGACTTAATGTTTGCAATGTACGATAAGTATTGCGGCGATACGGCTTTTAAGCAAAAATATGTACCGTTTGTGAAAAATTATTTGCAAACACACGATTTTATAAAGTGATTCTTTACTTTTTTATCTGTCAAAGATATTGACAAATTCTGCTTGCGGGGTTATATCGCAAGTAGAAACATCAATTATTTAGAATTATGAAGAAAAAGCAGATTTTGAATTTAGCCCGTATTTTGGGCAGTATGAAACAGGTAAAACGTACGGGATGGATCAGGCGCAGAGTCATCAATCCCGAAAGCGATGCCGAACATTCTTACAGCTTGGCAATGCTCGTGATGTTGTTTGCACCGGCAAACCTCGATAAATTGAAGTGTTTGCAGCTTGCGCTTATTCACGATTTGCCGGAAATTTACTGCGGGGATATCACCCCGGGTGAATTGGATCTCGCAAAGAAAGCCGAGTTGGAAAAAAATGCAATGGCGATGGTTGTTCGTGATTTGGATTTACCGCAGTTGCAGGAGTTGTTTGATGAGTATGAGAATCATACAACGCCGGAAGCGCAATTTGTATGGGTAATGGATAGGCTCGACAATGTGTTTACGGCGCGTATGTATCAGAATACACTGCGGATTCAACTTGTTCAGGAGTTTGCGGACAGTGCCTTTGAACGTTTGTATTATCTTAAAGATGCCGAATTACGTGCCGAGCTTGATAAAGTTCTTGCCGTATTGGCGCAAAGGTGAGTGTTCCGGTATCTGCACGTATCAGTCAAAGCAAAACCCCGACGGCACATCTCGTCGGGGTTTTGGGTGATAAACATATCGGATAAACAATAATCAGGTCATACCTTGAAACAAAGGCTGACTTTATAAGAATTGGAAATACCCGTGACTATTACATCATAAAATAATCATAACAGAATATATGCATAAAAACGAAAATTTAACCAAAAACGTTTATTATGGCAATAAGGAGAAAAAGATGCGTTTTTTGACGGCGGAAGAATTTGACGATTTGGATTTTGTGCGGCAGGTGATTACAAATACCGGTATTATGGTACGTTCATTCGAGCGTCTGCCCGGCGGTGTACGTTCGGCGGCGTATGCGGCGGATAATCTGGTGGTGCGGTTTCCGAAAGCCGAAGTTATTTGGCGCACAATGCAGCGTGAAAAAAAGGTAATTGACGCACTGATGCCTCATTTGGAAAACAAAGTGCCGAATAAAGTACATAAAATCGAGTTGATAGAAGAAGAATATCCGTTTTCGGTTTCCAAAAGATTTACGGGTAAAATATGCGACAACCGCGGGGAGGGTGAGCACACCACGGATTATGCCGCATTAACCTTACAACAACAGGAAAATCTCGCACGGCAAATAGCAAAATTTTTTGCCGCGCTGCATTCTTTTGATTATGAAACGGCGGATATTCCGTCGGTTGATGCAGATATTGTGTCGGCAATGGAAAGTTGGAATGTATCCAAACGTCGAGATTTTGATGCGGATAAGGTGCGGGCGGCTCTGTTGCAACACAGTGCCGAAAAGATTGATTTAAATACTTATAAAGACGAAGATAATGAGGTTGCGGAAGCACTTTGCCACAACGATTTGAGCGGCAGTAATATGCTGATTGAGCCAGAGGAATACAACGTTCTGAACGGAGTGATAGATTTCGGCAACGCGCGGGTTATACCTGTTGCGGAGGAGTTTTTTCCGCTGTATAAAATCAACCGGAAATTGGCACTGGATACATTGAAAATATATAACAAAATCGTGACTTATCCATTGTCTCAAAAACAGATCGACGGTCTGGCGTTACGCTATATCGGTTACGGCCTGACTCGTTGCACCGACAATGTGCCTAATACGTACTTAATGCGTTTGTTAAAGATGTTTGATTAAGCCGGAAATTACGGCTCATTTATCTTGTTTAAATATTTATTTTATACGGGCAGAAGCAATATTCATTTTTGCAGAAATTTTATCTTTTCCCGTGCGTTTCGGCTTCACTTTACCTTTTAGCGGAGATTCATTTTTTGCTGTCTCGTTACGTTTGATTTTGGAATGGATGCAGAACGTTTTTCCTGAAACATTTCTTGTTTTTCTTTTCGGAAGAGCGGACTTTTTTCGATTTCTTCATATGGCAAAGATTCGAAAGCGTGCGGGACATACAGAACGTTTATATCTGAACTGACTTGCGAACATTCCGGAAGATATTTCAAAGAAGTAATCTGATTTTTATGGCACGAAAAAATTCCACCGACCACTCGCGGTGCCCCTTTGAGCGAGGTCAGGTGATTGTGATCGCAGAAAAAACTGCTACCGACCTTTTCTGGAGCTCCTTCTAAAGAATTCAGTTGGTTGTTCTGGCACCCAAAGTCTTCGACGACTGCTTTCGGTGCACCTTTGAGCGAGGTTAGTTGATTGTCACTGCAATAAAAACTGCTACCGACCTTTTTCGGTGCTCCTTCTAAAGAATTCAGTCGGTTGTTGTTGCACGAAAAAATTCCACCGACCACTCGCGGTGCGCCTTTAAGCGAAGTCAATTGATTGTCTTGGCAACAAAAACTTCCACCGACCTCTTCCGGCGCACCTTCTAAAGAAGTCAGCTGATTACCGTAGCACTCAAAGTTTTCGCCGACTATTTGCGGTGCACCTTCTAAGGAGATTAAATTGATATGACAACACCAGAAAGATCTGCCGACTCTTTTAGGCCCTCCCTTCAAGGAGAACAGATAATTGTCCGTGCAATCAAAATCTCTGCCGACTGTTTGCGGTGCACCTTTGAGTGAGGTTAGTGGATTATTGCGACAAAAAAAGTCACCGTTAACTTCCTGAGGTGCGCCTTCCAAAGATATCAATTTATTTTTGCTGCAAAAGACAGAACCGCCGACTGCTTTCGGTGCGCCCTTAAGTGAAGTCAGTTGATTGTTTTCACAATGAAAATCCCCTTCAATAATAACATCAGATAAATCCGGCAATTCTGTCAGATTTCTATCGGATAAATACAAATTGCCTTTAACGACAAATTTTTTCGGCAGGTGCAACACATCATAATATTTGCCTTCTTGTTTAATCAGTCCGAGGTTCTTTTTATCTCCGACTAGTTCAAAATCCTGTGCCTTTACAAACTCTTGCGCATACGGCCGATATTTTTCAACCGGTGCGTTATTGCCCTTGCCTTTGCACTGGTGTATTTCCTCTGCGCCGGTTTCTTGGTTGACACACACCTCAAATGTGGCGTGCGGCATACCGTCGGCATCACGCAGAGAATAGATTTTGGTTGTGCCTTTTGCCACATCTTCATCATATCCGCCTCTGCCCACGCAATGTCCCATATATTCGCTTTCGTAATCGAGTGCTTCCGGCGTGGTCAGCCGAACAATTTCCATACCGTCCGTCAGTTTCATTACACGCTCAGTACCGGCAAGGGAGGCCTTATACATTTGCTCATCGCGTTGTCTTAATTCTGCTTTTTGCGCCATAATATCGTGCCATTTTTGTGCTTCAGACAGCGTTTTGGCAAATGTATCATAGGCTTCCTGCGTTTTTAAATAGTCAATCCGCAATTTCGGCGCAATTTCTTCTTTACCCTTCGCTTTTGTATCTTTCACGCGCGCCAAAGTTTTGTTAACATAATTTTCTGCCGCGGAATAAAGATAATCGCGTATCATACCGATATTTTCTGTCAAATGCGGCGGTATTTTTTCTGCTTTAAAACGATGAATCGGCTTATTTTCGGCCAAACAGCGCTCCGCCCACGCCGGCAAATTCGGTTCATCTGACGTAACCGGTGTTAAAAATTCGCGGTGTTCAGGCAAATCTTCTGCCAAATGACTGCGCAGACGGTGTTTGCACCATTGCAACAGCATCGAACGCACAATTGCATCTTTGTTTTGTTCGACAAACGCCGTACTTTTGAAATCTCCCGATTTAAAAGTTTCCATTTCTTGCCCGTGATATACAATATCGGCAAGGTAGTTGTTCAAATCTTTTTCATTCAGCAAATTTACCGGCATAAATATCTCCTTCAGCGAATTTTATGCATTCATCATACGCTTTTGCCATATTTTTATCAATATGTTTTCTAAAAATTATTCTTTTCAATCTCTAAAAAATAGTCAATCGTTGCTTGTTCAAGTGCCGAGGCGGCGTCGCGATCGCACAAAATAATGCCGTGCGGGTGGCGTTGCAAGACCGAAAGCGTGCAAACGTGGCTGATACCGCCCTCAATCGCTTGTTTAAGAGCCGGTGCTTTATTGGCCCCGGTCGCCAGAATCATTACTTCCTGAGCATCTGTAATCGTACCGACCCCGACAGTCAAGGCCTGTATCGGAACCTTGGAAATATCGCCGTCAAAAAAGCGCGAATTGGCCTTAATTGTGCTGTCAGTCAGCGTTTTAATCCGTGTCCGTGATTCAAGCGACGAAAACGGCTCATTAAAGGCAATATGACCGTCTTCTCCCACACCGCCGATAAACAAATGTACGCCGCCGATGTCTTTGATTGTCTGCTCATAATTACGGCATTCTTTGGCATAATCCTTGGTCATACCGTCAAGAATGTGAATATTTTTATGTTGAATATCGATATGATTAAAAAAGTTTTCAAACATAAAATAATGATAACTTTGCGGATGTGTCGGTTCCAAACCGAGATATTCGTCCATATTGAACGTGACAACATTTTCAAACGAAACTTTGCCGGCTTTATGGAGCTTAATCAATTCGGCATACATTCCGAGCGGTGTTGAGCCCGTCGGAAGCCCAAGAACAAAAGGCTTTTTCGCACTCGGGCGGAAATGATTGATTTTATAGACCACATATTGCGCCGCCCACTCGGCAACGGTTTGTTTATCTTGTTTGATAATCACACGCATCGTACTAATCCTTAATGTCTAAGTTATTGTAATGCTTATCATTAAAAACCGCAAATGTAAATCCAAAAATATTTATTGACTTCTTTATTTTTTTATCTATAATTATGTTAGTAACATCAATTATTTAGGTATTGTTTAATTTCTAAAATTTCAATTTATGAAAAAAATTCTTTTGTTAACAACAATTCTTTTAACAACAATTTTTTGTTGTATGTGTTTGGCTGTGAATGCGGGCGAAACATTTCGTTACACAGATTACGGCGGCTGTACTCTGGTGACCAAGCATTCAACCTATTGGTTGGGAGGGGAGTCAACCAGTTATGGTCTGTTAAAGAATGGTGTTGAAGTTTTACCACCGGATTGCGATGTGTGGTATGATGCTGAGTTGCGTATACTGACTTTCAGACGATGTGTAGAAGTTATCAGTAGCAAGTACCAACTCTTACTCTATTCGGCAGACAGTGGTAAATGTTTGTATTCGGGTTATTATTATGCAGAAAACAATGGTCACCATATGCCTTATGTCACTTTTGAAAATAGTGGAAAATACAGAAATGCGATTGTGCATTATTACAACTTACGCTATGGGGACAGGCAAGGAAATGCCCGAAAGACCATTGGTAGTTTTTTCAGAAAAGACGGCAAGTTATATCAAGTTATGGAAAAACAGGTTAAATATGAAGCTCCCGTAGAATAGTTTCTTTATCAAAACTCCGCTTAAGGTCGACTACTTTAGGCGGTTTGTTTATCTTGTTTGATAATCACACGCATATTTGTTTTCCTTTTTGATAAATCTTTCCTTGAATCATTGTATATAACACATTGAGTTTTTCGCTTAAAATCGTAATATCGGCATCATACCCCGGTGCAATCAGTCCTAAATGTTCTTGTTTCATAATTCGTGCCGGATTGGTTGAGGCCATATGCACCGCCTGTTCCAAATTGAAACCGTACGAAACGATATTACGCACACTGTCAAGCATTGTCAGAGCCGAGCCGGCAATGGCATTATCGGACTTGCGATAAAAACATTCGTCGAGATAAACTTCTTCACCGTTGGCAATCAGCGGTTTGTTTTTTTGTTTGGTCGGTTTGAGTGCATCGGTAACGAGTACAACTTTATCAAGAGATTTGCAGGTCAGTAGAAATTTGATGATTTCCGGATTGATATGAATGCCGTCGGCAATAATTTCGCACGAAAGCTCGGGGTGAATAAACACCGCACCGACCGTACCGGGGTCGCGATGATGCATACGGCTCATTGCATTAAACAGATGTGTAACGTGCATAATTCGCGCCTGCATAGCCTCAATCATCTGCTTATAAGTGGCATTGGTATGACCGGCCTGTAAAACAATGCCCTTAGAAAGACAATAAAGCGCCAGTTCACGCATATTTTTCAACTCCGGCGCAACCGTCATATTGATAATGTGGCCTTCGGAAGCCTCCCAAAACGCGTCCATCAGATTTAAATCGACCGCACTGATGCTGTCGGGTGACTGCACTCCCAAACGGTCAGGTGAAATAAACGGACCTTCGAGATGCAAACCCAAAATGCGTGCGCCTTTTTCGTGTCCCATTGCCTCGGCAATCGCGCGAATACCTTTAAGCATTTGCTGCTTGTTGCCGGAATACAGTGTCGGAATAAAAGAAGTAACGCCGTATTGCATCAAACCTTCGGACATCTTCAGAATAGATTTATCCGAACAATCTTCCGTACCGTATCCGCCGAAACCGTGAATATGCGTATCCATAAATCCGGGAACAATATTTGCTCCTCTGGCATCAATAAAATATGTATCTGCCTTAAATGATTTTTTTGCAAAACGTTCTTCGTTGAATACGTCGATAATTTTATTCTGCTTAATCCAAACTGCACAGTTTTGCATACGTGTATAGCCGTTAAACACCGTTGCATTATGAATACAAATACCGGCAACCATAACTTGCTCCTTTGTTTATGTCTTCAGGCGCATCATAAATCACAACTTTTTTCGGTGCAAGTTATTTTTTAATAAAAAGAAGGGAATCCGCCTCAGGCAAGTTCCCTTCTTTTTATAATCACAATTCAGAGGCTCTGAAAAAATTTGATAACCGGCACAACCAAAAACACACCAAACAGTGCGCAAATAACCGAGCAAGTCACACCGATTAACCAATCAAAGGTCATAAATGCTCCGAAGCACGCACAAGCGCTCATACAGAAATAGGTTATGACCACGCCGGAATAATTTCCCATTGCGCCTGCATCGGTTTCTTTATAGCCCCAATCAAAGTAGAGCAGGGTAGACAGACCGGAAAACGCGATAACGCCGAAAATGTAGCTGATCGGTGTAAACCCGAAGAGGGCATAAACGGCATATCCGATGGCCAGAGCAACAAAAAGCCCCGACGGAGAAAGCCACAGAATGTTGTACTTTCTCAAAAATGCAATAATACTTCTCATACGCAAAATGATTTGATTTTGCAATTTTTATAGCATACGAAAAAATATTTGTCAAATTTAATTTAATCAAAAAATCAGATGCGTCAGTAAACCGCCGATAATGCCGCAAGCATATAGTATGGCGGCAATACGGAAGTTTTCTTTGAAACGGCGATTGACACGGAATAAAACCAGAAGTCCCACACCGCCGCTGACAAGCGAACCGCTCATCAAGGTACCGAGCGGAATAAAATCGTCCATATATAATTGCGTCAAAATAACCGATGCGGAGCAATTAGGTATCAAGCCGATAATACCGCCGAGAAGTTCGCCAATCAACGGTATTTGCATATAATTTGTGACGGCGGAAATATTTAAATAGCTCATCGCATAATTTAAAATCAGCGTAAACGCAAAAATAAAAGCCGTAATCCGCACTGAATGATATAAAGCCGGTTTAATAACGGAATCTTCACAATGGCAATTTTCGTTTTCACACAATTCTTCGATATTGACTTTCGGCCGCGGGCGATATTTGCGCCACACAAAACCGACCGCATACCCGAATACGATACCGCACATAATTTTATAAACAACGATTTGTGTAATCAAAAGCGATGGTACGGTGCCGGAAATCATAATCGGCAACATTTCATCGGAAGTGGAAAGAAAAATCGCAAGCAAGGTGCCGATACCGATAACACGTGCGGCATAAAAGTTTGCCGCCACCACAGAGAATCCGCACTGTGGCAATGCGCCGCACAAACTCCCGACAAGCGGACCGCTCCAACCGGCTTTTTTTATGATTTCGGTTGTTTTTTCCGCTGTTTTATGCTCCATATATTCCAAACACAAATATGTTACAAGCAAAAACGGAAACAGCTTGAGATTATCAATCAATGTGTCAATTAGAATATCCATTCTGACCCTTTGGATTTTGCAATTTTTCAGCATTATAGCGGCAAGTTTTGTAATGTCAAGACGGCGTTTTCGCTCGTCGGCAAATTTTTACAGAATAAAACTTGCACACCCTTTTAATAAAACTTGATTTTTTGAGATTGTGTGCTATAAATGCGCCAGAAACATTTTTTGTTTACTGCAGTATTTTGTGTAATATATTTGTATTTTCAATATGTTATACTTTTGAAAAACTAACTTATAAGGATATATAAATGTCAGATGTTAAAATGAAAATGATGGACGCAAACGAAGCCTGTGCCTCGGTGGCGCATCGTATGAACGAAGTCTGCGTCATTTACCCGATTACACCGTCATCTCCGATGGGGGAATGGGCTGATGCGTGGTCTGCCGCAAAACAAAAGAATATTTGGGGTGTAACGCCGGATATTCAGGAAATGCAATCCGAAGCCGGTGCCGCCGGTGCTTGTCACGGCTCTCTGCAAGCCGGTGCGCTCACCACAACATTTACGGCATCGCAAGGTTTGCTCTTGATGATTCCGAATATGTATAAGATTGCCGGTGAGCTGATGCCGTTTGTAATGCACGTTGCGGCACGTTCGCTTGCTTATCACGCATTGTCGATTTACGGTGACCACTCCGATGTGATGGGTTGCCGTCAGACAGGTTTTGCAATGCTTTGTTCAAACTCGGTGCAGGAAGCCGGTGATATGGCAGCGATTGCGCAAACCTCTACTTTGCGTTCACGCGTACCGTTTATGCACTTTTTTGACGGTTTCCGCACTTCACACGAAATCAAAAAGGTTAAGTTGCTGTCCGATGATGATTTGAAAGCAATGCTTGACGGTGTCAATTACAAGTTCAATGCCGAACACGCTTTGCGTCCGGAAAATCCGGTTGTTCGCGGTACGGCGCAAAATCCTGATGTGTTCTTCCAAGGTCGTGAAGCGGCAAACCCGTATTATGCCAAAGTTGAAGGTATTGTTCAGGAAGAAATGGATAAGTTTGCAAAAATCACCGGTCGTCAGTATCACGTTGTGGATTATGTCGGTGCGCCTGATGCCGAAAACGTTGTTGTTGTGATGGGGTCGGGTGCCGAAACGGTTGAAGAAGCTATTGAATATCTCAATGCCCACGGTGCAAAACTCGGCGTTTTGAAAGTTCATTTATACCGTCCGTTCCCAACGGAATCTTTCTTAAAAGCCCTGCCGAAGACGGCAAAAGTTGTTTCTGTTTTGGATAGAACAAAAGAGGCCGGTGCTTTGGGTGAACCATTGTATCTTGATGTGGTCACGGCTTTGTCGCAAGCATACAGCAACGGCAAAATCGCTGCTTTGCCGAAAATCTACGGCGGTCGTTACGGCTTGTCTTCCAAAGAGTTTACGCCGGCAATGGCTAAGGCTGTGTTTGACAACGCCGTTTCAAATGCGCCGCTTAACGGCTTTACGGTCGGTATTGAAGATGATTTGACACACAAATCTTTGGCATACGATGCATCATTTGATGTTGAGCCGAATGATGTGGTCAGAGCCGTATTCTTCGGTTTGGGCGCGGACGGAACGGTCGGTGCCAATAAGAACTCAATTAAGATTATTGCCGAAGATGCCGGCAAATACGGTCAGGGTTACTTTGTTTATGACTCGCGCAAATCCGGTTCTATGACAACTTCGCACCTGCGTTTTTCGGATAATCCGATTCGTTCGGCTTATTTGATTAACAAGGCTGATTTTGTGGCTTGTCACCAATTCCAATTTATGAAGAAGGTTGATATTCTGCATATTGCCAAAGACGGCGCAACATTCCTCTTGAATGCACCGTATAAAGCAGAAGAAGTTTGGGATCAGCTGCCGATTGAAGTGCAAGAACAAATCTTGGCAAAGCACTTGAAGTTCTATACGATTAACGCGGTGGAAGTTGCACGTGCAACCGGTATGGGGCAACGCATCAATACCGTGATGCAGACGTGTTTCTTTGCAATTTCAAATATTTTGCCGAAAGATGAGGCTATTGCACAAATCAAAGCCGCAATTAAAAAGACATATTCAAAGAAGGGTGATGCCGTTGTTCAAAAGAACTATGCGGCAGTTGACGCTTCTTTGGAACATATGTTTGAGGTTAAGTATCCTGATCACGTTACGTCGACATTCCATCGTTTGGCGCCGGTTCCGGCAAATGCACCTGAATTTGTTCAGGGTTTGACAGCAAAATTGATTGCCGATAAAGGTGACAGCATTAAAACATCTGAGTTGCAGGAAGTTGTTGACGGTACTTGGCCGACAGCTACCACGCAATTTGAAAAGCGCTGTATTGCCACCGAAGTTCCGGTATGGGATCCGAATACTTGTATTCAATGCGGCAAATGCTCGATTGTCTGCCCGCACGGCGTTATCAGAATGAAAGTTGCGGACGATGCTCAGCTTGCAAGCGCTCCTGCAACCCTGAAACACGCAGAGTATAAAGGTAAGGAATTTGCCGGTAAACAATTTATTTTGCAAATTTCACCGGAAGATTGCACCGGTTGCGGCGTATGCGTCACGGCTTGCCCGGCGAAGAACAAAGAAAATCCGGAATTGCACGCCATCAATATGGAACATATCGAAAATCATCTTGATACGGAAAAGGCTAACTGGAAGTTCTTTGAAACTCTGCCGTATGTAAAACGTACCGATGTGGTTAAAAATATGCCGAAAACAACACAGCTTATTCAGCCGTTGTTTGAATATTCGGGAGCTTGTGCAGGCTGCGGTGAAACACCGTATATCAAGTTGCTGACCCAATTGTTCGGTGACCGTATGGTTATTGCCAATGCAACCGGTTGTTCTTCGATTTATTCGGGTAATTTGCCGACAACACCGTATTGCAAAGATGAAAAAGGCCACGGTCCGGCTTGGGCAAACTCTTTGTTTGAAGATAATGCCGAATTCGGTCTTGGTATGAGAATATCCATCGACCACGGTACGGCAATGGCAAAATCTTTGCTTGAAGGTTTGAAAAATCAACTCGGTGATATCGCCGACAAGATTCTGAATAATCCGCAGAGCAATGATATTGAAATTGACGCACAGCGTGACAATGTTGCCGCTTTGCGTGCAAAATTGGCTGCAATAAACAGTGACGAAGCTAAGCATTTGAACGAAGTTGCCGATTATTTGATTAAGAAATCCGTATGGATTATCGGCGGTGACGGTTGGGCATACGATATTGGTTTCGGCGGCGTTGATCACGCTATTGCCAGCGGCCGTAACGTCAATATTTTGGTGGTTGATACCGGCGTATATTCCAACACCGGCGGTCAGCAATCTAAGGCAACTCCGATGGGGGCATCAGCAAAATTCGCCACAGCAGGTAAAGAATTGCCAAAGAAAGATTTGGGTATGATTGCTATGTCTTACGGCAATGTCTATGTGGCTCAGGTTGCAATGGGCGCCAACGATATGCAGGTGATTAAAGCAATGAACGAAGCAGAAGCTTATGATGGTCCGTCTATCATTATCGCTTATTGTCCGTGCATTAACCAAGGCTTGAATATGGCTGACGGCTTAGGTCACCAAAAGAATGCGGTTGAAACCGGTTCTTGGCCGCTTTATCGCTACAATCCGGATAACACAAAGGCAGGTAATGCTCCTCTGACTTTGGATTCCAAAGCGCCGAGCAAGCCGTTGGCTGACTTTATGGCCAGCGAAACCCGCTTCCAAGTTGTCAATAAGGCAAATCCGGAACGCTATAATATGCTCTTGAACAAAGCTCAGGCTAATGTTGATGAAAAACGCGCATTGCTTGAACATTTGGCTCAATATAAATAAAAGCCCATAGCGTATTTTCATAAAGAAGGATTTTCTTGAGTATCTTTTGGTAAGATATATCGGGAAAATCCTTCTTTTTTGTATTTTACCAAAGATAAAACGTCGTCCAACGGCAAAATTATGACAGATTTTCCGGTAGGTCTATTTTGATACTGACCGAGTTCAGAAACAAATGAGACTCGCAAGAGGATAAAAAGTTGCAAGACTTTTGCAGAAGAGATACAAAGCAATCACTTCTAAAAGAGGACAAGATGCAACAAAAATACGAGATATATAACTTACAAAAGAAAGTAA
>JAFVBL010000008.1 GCA_017479985.1 Alphaproteobacteria bacterium
CGTCAGTCTCGGCGATGTGCCGTACCGTGACTTTTTTGAGCATCATCACCCGCTTTTGTGGTATGCGTTTGCACCGATTGCCGCCGTTTTGCCGCACAACGCCTTACTGTCGCTTTATGTTGCCAGATTCTGCGCCTTTTTAAGTTCGTGCGCAATGCTTTATGTTTTGTATCTTATCATTAAGAACTTTGTCGGCGGCGCCAAACTTTTTCCTTATTTTGTTGTCTTGTTGTTTCTTGCCTATCCTTGTGTTTACAGTTTTTCATCATTTAAGCCCGATGCTTTTGCCAGATTATTCTATTTTATCGGCTTATATTGCTTTTTCTTGTATATCAAAGAGCAGAAAACCCGATTTCTTTGCCTGTGTTTTTTGACATTTTTTATTGCATTTTGTTTTTTGCAAACCTTTGCTTTCGATATTTTGCCGCTGATTATTCCGGCACTGATTTTATTTTATAACAAGCCTGTGTTTTATCGCGATGTCGGTGTGGCACTTATTTTGCCGGCTATATTTTTCGTTATCGCAATATATTTGATGATTGCAAACGATGTCTGGAAACCGTATTTTGAAATGAATTGGCTCTTTAATAAAGAACATCGGCCGATTATTTATGCCGACACCGTTTCAACAATATGGGATTGGATGTGGTTGTTTGTTTTTGCCCTGATTGCTCTTATTTTTCAGTTGAAAAATCAATCAAACGTTTATTTTAAAATACTCGGATGGCTGTTTGTGTGTGAGATTGTGCAACATATAATCGTGTTGGCTATTTATCCGCATTATTTGGTTATGTTGTTTATTTTTTCGGCATTTATATGTGCTCCCCTTCTTTACAGATTTTGGCATCACTTGCTGACGAAATTTGTAAAAACTTTGATTATCGCTCTCTTTATTTTAGATTTTGCGGTTATAGCAAGTTTCAATCAGGTTCAATATATGCAAATATTCAACAAAGTCAATTCATCTCCTGATAATCAGATTGTTAATTTTGTTTTCTGTTGGTTGAATATTTATGCGCCGAAGATAAATTTTTATACGGTTATGCCTCATCGATTGGCTGCTGTCGACAATTATCTGTATAATCGTTTTCCTGATTATGATGTTAACAAGTTTATACAAGAAAATAAGATTAAATATATCGACTATTCGGAAAACAATTTAACTTTCTTCCCGCCGACATTGCAAGAGCGTTTTATGATTTCCGAAGAAACGCTGAGAGAATATGAAGAAATTGATGAAAATATTTATCAGCGCAAAGATACTTTGGAGCCGGTTTCCGAAAACAATCAGTGAACGCCTTTATCTAACGGGTCAAAATAAAGCCGAAGTGTATTCCATACTTCATATTTGTCGGCATATTTTTGCCCGAATACCTGCTTAAACGCATTTTCGGTCATAATAATTGCGCGGCGTGCGCTTTCTGCCACCGAGCGATAGTTCGGATCTGTGTTATAGCGGTTTTTATCTACAAATTCTATTTCATCAATCGAACCGTCACGCTTCATACTGACGCGGATTTCCACACGCATTCCGTCAATCCCCATTGCTCCAGGGTCTAAGTTCCAATTTTGCCGCAACAGACTGGCAATCGCATCAGTTTCAGAAATCGTTAAATCGCTGAAATATGAACCTTGCGAATTGCCGCCTTCGATTCCCATATTATTGACCTGCGTACCTTGTTTAATGGTTGCTTTCTGATTTTTTTCGCCCAAATCGATGTTTTTATCGTTATCAATCTCATTCATCAGACTTTTAAGCGCATTGCTCCGGACTTTACGCTCTTCTTCTTGTTTTTTCTTGGTATCCTGCGGTTTTTGCTCCGTCTTCTTCGGTTCAGGTTTCGGTTTAGGTTTGGCGGACGGTACCGGCGGTTTTTTCGGTGTCGGTTTCGGTTCGGGTTTCTTTTCCGGCTTCGGTTCCGGTTTAGGCTCCGGCTCCGGCGGTGCCACAAAATCTTCTTTTGTGTCCTCAATCGGTTCGTCTGCCGGTTCCTCTTTAACCGGTTCCGGTTCTGTTTCGCTTGTGTCGGTATATTGTTCCTTGTGCTCGGTAACGGTTGCTTTTTGGTCTTCTTGAGCAAACTCGGCTTTGGTCGGCAAATTGGTCAGTTCATCAATACGTACCTGCGATAAGTCGACAATAATCGGGTTTTGCCCGAGAGTCATATCGTGATGCCAGAAGTCGGGCATATCAATCCACATTGCGATAAACACCGCAACGTGCAAAATGATTGACTGTTTCAGGTACTTATTCATTATCACCTACTTTTTAAGCGGTTTTGATTCCGTCTTTAAGCCGACTTTTTCATAACCGGCTTCTTTTAAGATAGCCATCAGTCCGATGACGCGTCCGTAATGTGCGTCCGTATCACCGGAGATGGTGATTGTAAGCTCATCGTTTTCACCTTTAATCGCCATAAGTTTCGGCAATATTTTATCGTCCTCGACAACACTTTTGCCGATATAATAGTAACCGTCTTGGTCCACACTGATATTGACCGATGTGCTGTTATCCGTCATTGCCTTGCCGCCGACTTTCGGCAGATTCAGCGGAATACCTGACGTCATCAACGGCGCCGCAACCATAAACACGACGAGCAACACCATCATCACGTCCATCAGGTTCGTAATATTGACATCGGCCTTGCGGCGTGAACGGCGGCGGCTGTATGAAGAATTTTGCATAAACGCCATATTATTCTCCTGCCATATCGGCTTTCAGGGTTGTTGCATCAATTTCGCGTGACAGAATGGTTGAAAATTCCGCCATAAAATTATCAAGGGTTTTGGCGTAGCGGTCGATAGATGTTGAAATTGCATTATATGCCACAACCGCCGGAATAGCGGCAATCAAACCGAAGGCGGTTGTAAACAAAGCTTCGGCAATACCCGGCGCCATTGCGGAAAGAGAGTTGCTTTGCGTTACGGCAATCGCATTAAAACTGTTGATGATACCCCAAACAGTTCCGAATAAACCGATAAGCGGTGCCACCGAACCGGTTGTCGCCAAAAAGCCAAGGTGCGTATCTAAGCCGTCAAGCTCTTTATCAATGGAAACACTCATTGCCTTTTCAATACGCTGTTGCAACGAAACACCGCGCAAACTGCGGTCGGTTTTGCCCATTGTCAAGGTGTTACGCTTCCACTCACGCATTGCCGCCACAAAAATTGCACTCATCGGGTCACGCGGGCGGTTGCCGATTGCCTCGTACAAACGGTCAAGTGAACCGCCGGACCAAAATGCTTCTTCAAATTTTTTTGATTGACTGCGTACGTGACGCAATGTCGCAAACTTTTCCAAGATAATTGCCCACGACCACACCGACGCGGCAATCAACCCGATCATCACGAGCTTAGTAATCGTATCCGACGACCAGACCATATCCCATAAAGACATTTGTTCGGTTGCAACTTCGGCAACCTCTGAGAGAGCTTGTTCTTCCATTTTCATAACCTTTTGTAAATTGCAATTTATTTCAAGTTAAGCGCACATTATCACAAATTCTTTAACAGGCAATTAAAATATTGTCTTTTAAACAATTTTATTGATAAAAAATTACTCGGTACAACACGCAGATGTTTGTGCCTTTATAAATAAAAAATGCTTTCAATGCGGCGAATGTTTGCCGGTGTGACATAAATCAGAAGCACATCGTTTGCCTCAAGCCGTGTTTCCTCAATCTCATAAAGCAATGTTTCGCCGCGGGCAATCAGCATTACCGAGCTGTCTTCCGGAATCTTCAATTCACGTATAGTGTGCCCTAAATTCACACTGTCGTTCTCAATTCTGATTTCCCAAATTTCACCCATACCGCGTCCGATGGAATAAGCTTCACGAATCCGTGCTTTACGCAGATATTTCAAAATCGCCGAAATCGTAATCACCGAGCGGTCGATAATTACATTGTTGCGAATATTGGCGGTCAGCACATTATAGTCTTTGGAATTGACCAAGGATAGTGCCTGCGTATCTTTGTTGCGAGATGCAAGCAATGCCAAAAGCATATTGTCTTTATCTCTATCGGTAACCGCAACGCTGGCATCGGCTGTGGCAAAACCTGCGTCTTGCAATATCACATCGCTCATAATTTCACCGGTAATCACAGCTGTTGAATTAAGGTGTTCGGCCAATTTTGCCGCTTTGCGCGCATCGTCTTCGATAATACGGCAATTTGCGGTATTATCGTTTTTTTCGATTTGCGATGCCAAATAGTATGATATCGGATTTCCGCCGAAAATCACAATTTTTTCATACGGATTATGGTCTACCCCGAACAGGCGCATTATATCCATATTTTGCTCGGAAAAACAACTGATGTAAATTAGGTCGTTACGTTGCAGATAAACTTCTTCCGTACTCGGAATAATCCGGCGCGTTCCGCGGGCAATAAGCACAATGCGGGCCGACATCTCTTTAAGTTTTTGATTGATATGGTTCAGCGAGAATTTCATAAACGGAATATCCGTATTTAAGTGCCGAAACGCAAAAATATTTATTTTGTTGTTCATAAACGGGAAAACCGCCGTACTTCCCGGCAAATTCAGCAGATTATCTATAAACTTGGCAATTTCGATATCCGGCGTAATAACCAAATCAATCGGCAGGCTTTTTTCGTTATAAAGTGTGTTCCACAGCGGATTTAAAAAATATTCCGAATCAACACGGGCGATTTTCCGCGGTACATTAAACAATGTATATGCCACCTGACAGGCAACCATATTTATTTCATCGCTTTCGGTTACGGCAATCAGCATATCCATCTCTTTCATTCCGATACTTTCCTGAATATCCGGACGCGAGATTGAACCCAAAACCGGTTGAACGTCATACTCTTTGGCAATTTCATCGAGTTTTGCCGCATCTTCATCAACCACAACAATATCATTGTTGCCCAAGCTCAAATATCCGACAATACTTTTACCGACGTTTGATGCGCCGCCCACCGCTATTTTCATTGCTCAATCCTCGAGAAAAAATCGTTAATCAAATCCGTTGCGTCTGTCAATGTATTCAGCTTCGTATATTGCTCGCGAAAACGTTTTGCCTCATACAAGCTCTTGACATACCAACCGACGTGTTTGCGTGAAATCGCCATTCCGCCGCGTTCGCCGTAATAATCAACCAACAAGCGTATATGCTTTAAAAGCATCTGCCGAACTTCCGATACACTCGGCTCCGGCAATATATGCCCCGTTTGCAAATAGTGATGCGTACGATTTAAAAGCCACGGACTACCGAGCATCGCCCGCCCAATCATTACACCATCCACGGCATATTGTTTCAGCCTTTGTTCGGCACATTGCGGTGAATCAATATCCCCGTTGCCGATTACCGGAATACTGACGGCAGCTTTTACCTCGCCGATAATATTCCAATCCGCCGTTCCGCTGTAACCTTGAGCCCGCGTGCGTCCGTGCACCGTAATATATGATGCACCGCTTTGTTCACACATTTTTGCAAATTCCACTGCGTTACTATGCTCGTTATCCCAGCCTTTACGAAATTTTACGCTGACTTTAAGCGGTGTTGCCTTAACCGTCGTTTCAATAATTTGTGCCGCCAGCGGCAAATCACGCATCAAAGCCGAACCGGCATTGTTGTTGACTATTTTTTTGACCGGACACCCCATATTGATATCTATGGAGTGCGCGCCCAAATCCGTCACCAATTTTGCCGCATCGGCAAACAATTCCGGACTGTTGCCGACCAATTGCACCACCACCGGATACGGTTCGTCTTTCACATTTGCAATTTGCCAGCTTTTCGGATTTTTACGCTGAATGGCGTTGACTGCCGCCATTTCCGAAATCAGATTTCCCGCGCCGCAAGATGCCAGAATTGTCCGCAACGGCGCATCGGTAATTCCTGCCATCGGTGCCATAAAAACATTACTGTCAAAATCTAGAAATGCCATCAGCTTACTTTGCCCAATGCTCTTGCCAAAATATAATAAACCTTACCGATATCGGAGCCGGAAATCAAAGCCAACAAAGTGCTTGCCCGTTCATTTTCACGTGCGGCGGCAACCAGACTGGCAAAGTCTTCCATATATTTATCCGCCAAAATTCGGAAGTCACTTTTGCTTTCATAATTTTTCTGAATCGCCGCAACTTGTTTTTTGGTCATATTCTTTGCCAAATAGCGCGCAAATACGGCGTGGTCGCCATCATAATATTTTTTCCATAAATCATCGTCTTTGTCTTTGTTGAAAATCGCATTGATGTCAATCGACATTGTTTCAAGCTCGTTTATCATATCGGCGGAATTGCGCATAAATGTATCTATACTTGCGGCCTTAAATTTTTGATTAAACGCTTCAACCTGTTTTTCCGCCTTTTGATAGCTGCTTTGCAATGCCTCCAAATGCCCTTCCACCAACTTACCGAAACCTGACATTTTACCTTCATATTCGCTTAAGGTTGTTCCGATATTTCTTCCGGTTTGATGCAAGCTCTTGTTCAGCTCATTGATATTGGCGGAAATCTGTTTTAAATTTCCGATTGCCTTGTTGATAAAATCATCTTGCGCCGCCAATATTTCCGCATTAACCTTATTTTGCGCCGTAATATTATCCGCACTTTCTTTTAACTTGCCGATATTGTTACCGACACGTTGATTAACTTCATCAAAATGACTGACAACATCGGTCGCTTTTGCACTGAAATCGTTAATATTGCGCGCCAAACCTTCTTCTATATCGTGTAGATTTTTGGAAACCATCAAAAACGACTGACCGAACTCATCATTTTTGCTTTGTGCATTGCCGTAAAATTCCTGTACACGGCGGATTTCTTCTCCCAAATGATTGACTGTGGCATTCAGGTTGTTTACTATTTGCAGACTTTCGTTTTCAAGCATTTTGCGCTTGGAAATGACATCTTCACCGAGCTGCGCAAATGCGGCGCTGACTTGTTCTGAAGTGCTGCGAATTCCTTTGAGCTGTTCTTGAACGTTGTGTTCCAATGTATTGGAGCGTTCGACCATCGCTTCAACTTCCAAGCTGATGAGACGTCCGTATTCACCGAGTTTATTATCCAAATACGCCGAATTTTTATCAATCAGACCGGATTGTGTTTCCACCACTTGCTTTTGCTCTTTGATGCTGTTTTCAATATGCGAAATGCCGGAATCCAATCGCCGGAAAAGCTCCTCGCAATTTTCCGACGTACGCATATAAGTTTTTTCCAGATTTTCACCTTTGACTGCCCACGATTCAATCATTTTGCCGATTGCCAGCTGACTTGATTCCGCATATTGATTGAGCTGTTCCTGCGCCTTGGCAATGTTTTCGTTATTAACATTCACAACTTCTTTAACACGTTCGGCAGCCATAACCATTTCATTGACCATCGGTGTCATTAAATTTGCCAGTTTTTCGCTGTCTTCACGCATTTGCAAAGTATTCACACGAAAATCCGCCGTTGTTGCAGAGGCTTTATCGGCAACAAACGAAAAATTTTCCACCAATTTTTGAATTTCCGTTCCGAGAGCCTGCATTGTTTGCGAAGAATATTTGTCAAGTTCTTCAGCCAGCTCTTTTAAATCTGCCACACGCTCGGTCAAATCGCGTTTAATCACATCGCTTTGCGCACACACATCACGTGTTGTCTCTTTAAGTTCGGCAACCTGCTCTTTTATGGCATTGGCAATCATTTTGGTGGCTTCGTTTCCGTTGGAATCCGGAAAAATAATCTGATTAAGCGAATCCCGCAACATCCTCGTTTCGTTCTTAAAACTGCTGCCGCGGTCGATATATGCCATAATGACCCACATAATCGCCAAAGGCAAAATAATGCTTGTCATAAAGGCAATAAATTCGTTCGGCAACATAGAAAAAAGTTTGTCCCACCCGAAAAACTTTGAGATATACACAGCCACAATGCCGAACCACGCCAGACTGAACATAATGATAAAGCGATGCAAACCGTTGGCAAACCAGCTTTCATTATCTTCTTCCACCATTACAACAGTGTTGTTTTTACCTCTTTTATTGTTTTTTTCGTAATTTTTTGCTGCCATATCAAACCTCTGACAAGTGTTAAATCGTACTGTTTTGAGCATTTTACGCCGTAAATAGTAAAAATTTTACATAAATTTTGCAAAAATATAAAAAAAGTAATTGATTTTTAAAAAGTTCTATGTATTTTGTAATTGTTGCGCAAAAAATTAGCCGTTGCAGCTTTAGTATAGAGCACGTCATTGGTAGCGGCTAAGCAAAAACAACCTTTTAATGTTGTTTTTGTCTGCAACGTCCGAAGTTGCCCGACAAGCAAGGGAAGGAAACTCCGACCGCAGCGCGGCGAAAGGCAACAAAGCGGGGGAGTAGACCCCGTCATTACTAGAGATTATGTATGGAGTATATATTATGCCGTTGTAGCTCAGTGGTAGAGCACGTCATTGGTAATGACGGGGTCGTAAGTCCGATTCTTATCAGCGGCACCAGTAAATATAAGGGGTTTGAGAGATTATCTCAAATCCCTTTTTTTCTGGTGCTACACCCGTGCTACCTTAAAATGCTTTATTTATGCCCTTAAAAAGGTTCATCGTCAAAGTTGGGGGGCAAGAGTAAAAAATTATAAAAGTTAAAAGTCATCAGTTTGACCTCGTAATTAAAGTTTAAGCACATAAAATTCTAACACGCAAGCGATAATTTTCAAAATTTCTAAATCCATACGCTCGCCTTTGTATCAGCTTCATTTTCCTGTGAAATCCCTCGGTAATTCCATTTGTTCTGGTAAATCTAAACATTGTTACTTAAAGACATGATATAAAAAATGTGTTAAAAGAAAAAAGAAGCGGACGATTGATCTAAACTAGAATTAACGTTCGTAAAGATCAGAATCTCCGCTTCTAAAGAAACTCAACACTTGATGGGTTGGTTGTACC